>NZ_JBEZZJ010000021.1:0-94219 GCF_040639095.1 Micromonospora sp. NPDC023966
CCGGATGACCGCCAGCCCGCGTTCCAGCGACTGGACGAATTCCGGGGTCCGCGCCGCCTCCTCGCTCATCCGGCCTCCTGCCGCAGGGTCTGTTGCGCTACTTTGAACGCCCGGTTCGCCGCCGGTACGCCAGCGTAGACGCCGACCTGGAGCAGAACCTCACACACCTCCTCCGGGGTCAACCCGTTACGCAGCGCAGCGCGCACGTGCATCGCCAGCTCCTCATCGTGGTGCAGGGTGGCGACGATGGCGAGGGTGATACAGCTGCGGGTACGCCGATCCAGGCCGGGCCGGGTCCAGATCTCGCCCCAGGCGTACCGGGTGATGAAGTCCTGGAAGTCGGCGGTGAACTCGTCGGTGCCGGCGACGGCGCGATCGACGTGCGCGTCGCCCAGCACCTGCCGCCGCACCGCCATCCCGGCGTCATGGCGCTCACGGTCGTCCATCGGCTCGCCCGTCACGGTGTCTCCTCGTCGAAGTGTTCCAGGAGCATCCGGCCGATCTGCTCCGGTTGCTCCACGGTGGCCAGGTGCGCCGCCCGGTCGACCACGGCGAGCCGGGCCCCCGCGATCCGCTCGACGATCTCGTCGGCGTGTTTCACGGGCGTGGCCGGGTCGTCTGCGCCGGCGATGACCAGCGTCGGGGCCGCGATCTTGCCCAGATCGGGGCGGAGGTCCATCGCGGCGATCGCCTCGCAGCACCCGGCGTACCCGGGGGCGGGCGTGGCGGTCAGAAGGGCACGGTGCGCAGCGACCACCTCCGGCCGGGACTCGGCGAAGGGCGGGGTGAACCAGCGGGCCACCAAGGCGTCGGCGATCGCCTCCATCCCGCGCGCCCGGACCGTCGCCGCCCGCTGTCGCCACCCCTCGGCTGGACCGAGGGACGCCGACGTGCAGAGCAGCGCCAGCCGGTCGACCCGCTCGGACGCGTGCGCCGCGAGCCACATGCCCACCATGCCGCCGAGGGAGAGCCCGGCGTAGTGCGCCCGCGGCACGGCCAGGTCGTCGAGGAGGGCCAGCACCTCGCGGCCCAGCAGGTCCATCCGGTACGGACCCGCCGGCACGGCGGAGCCGCCGTGGCCCAGGTGGTCGTACCGGACAACCCGGTAGCGGGCGGCGAGCGCGGCCAGCTGGGGCGCCCACATCGCACCGGTCGTGCCGAGGGAACTGCCGAGCACGAGCACCGGCGCGTCGGCCGGGCCGTCCACGGTGGCGTGCAGCCGGGACGTCACGAGGTCTCCTTCGTCCGGTACGCGGCCAGCGCCCGGTCGACGAAGGTCCCCGCCGAGCCGAGCCAGCCGTGCGGGTCGAGTGCCTCACCGATCTCGGGCTCGCTCAGGTGCGCCCGCACGTCGGGATCGGAGTGCAGGGCGTCGCGGAACGGGGGTCGCCGCGTGGCTCGGGCGACGGCGTCGTGCGCGCCGCTGCGGCCGAGGGCGTGGGCCAGCCGGGCCGACACGGCCTCGGCCAGCACGAGGCCGCCGGTCGCGTCGAGGTTGGTCCGCATCCGGTCCGGGTCGACCTGCAACCCGTCCAGCATCCGGGCGGTACGGGCGGCCGCGCCGCCGGCCAGGTGCAGCAGGTCGAGCAGGGGCTCCCACTCGGCGTGCCAGGCGCCGGCGGCCCGCTCGTGCTCCTGCACGGCGGCGCCGAACAGGGTGGCCACCAGTTGGGGCGCCCGCCGGGACGCGGCTGTCACGAGGACCGAATCGACGGGGTTGTGCTTGTGCGGCATCGCCGACGAACCGCCCCGTCCGGCGCCGCCCTCGGTCACCTCGCCGACCTCCGTCTGGGCGAGCAGTCCGACGTCCACGGCCACCTTGCCGGTCGCCGCCAGCAGGGCGCCGAGTGCCGCGGCCAGGTCGAGCAGGGGTTGGCGGCGGGTGTGCCAGGGCAGCGGAGCGGCGGCGAGGCCCAGGTGCGCGGCGTACCGGTCGGCCACCGCCGGCCCGGCCGGTCCTAGGGCGGCAAGGGTGCCGACCGCGCCGCCCAGTTGCGCGGGCAGCGCCGCCCGGACCTGCCGAAGCCGGGCGCGGGCCCCGGTGAGGCCGACCAGCCATCCGGCGGCCTTGAGCCCGAAGGTGGTGGGCGCGGCCTGCTGGCCGAGGGTGCGGCCCACCATGACCGTGTCGCGGTGGACCTCGGCGAGCCGGGCCGCCGCCGCGACCGCGGCGTCGAGGTGACCCAGCAGCGGCCCGGCGGCGCGCACCGCCACCAGGACGAGCGCGGTGTCGAGGATGTCCTGGCTGGTCGCGCCGAGGTGCACGCAGGCCCGCGCGTCCGCCGGCACGGCCTCGGTCAGCGCCCGGACGAGCGGGACGACCGGGTTGCCGGCGTTTTCGGCGGCCCGGCCGAGCGCGGCCCGGTCGTACCGGTCGGCGTCGCACTTCGCGGCGATCGCCTCCGCCGCAGCCCGGGGGGCCAGCTCGCAGTCCGCGGCGGCCGCCGCGAGCGCGGCCTCGGCGTCGAGCATCGCCTGGAGCAGGGCCCGGTCGGTGAGCTCGGCGTCGACGCTCGCGTCGCCGGAGAGGCCGCCGAGCAGGCCGTCAGACGGCGAAGAAGACGGTCTCATGCTCCCCCTGCAGGTGGATGTCGAACCGCAGCCCGTCCGGCGCCGCGGCCGCCAGCAGCGTATGTCGGCGGTCGGGGTCGACGTTGCGCAGCACCGGGTCGGCCGCGTTGGCCGCCGCCTCGTCCGGAAAGTAGAGCCGGGTGACCACCCGGTGCAGCATGCCCCGGGCGAAGACCGACAGGTCGAGGTGCGGCGCCTCGGTGCCGCCGTCGGGGTCGGGCAGCGCTCCCGGCTTGACGGTCAGGACCGCGTACCGCCCGTCCGCGCCGGTGGAACTGCGCCCGAAGCCCCGGAAGCCGGGCACGGACGGCTTCCGGGCGCCGCGCGGATCGTCCGGGTGGTCGAAGCGCCCGTCGGGGTCCGCCTGCCAGGTCTCGACCGTCCCATCGACGACCGGAGTCCCGGCGCCGTCGAAGACCTGCCCCCGGATCCAGAACGCACCCGGCGTCCCGTCGGGGACCACGTAAGGGCCGTCGGGCCAGTGCAGGCCGATGTGCAGGTACGGCCCGACGGTCTGGGCGGGGGTCACCCCGAGTCGTTCACTCATCGTCGTCCTCGTCCTCGAAGGGGGTGCTCTCCCGACCCCGCAGCACGATGTCGAACTCGTACGCCAGGGCCCACTCCGGCTGCGTGACGGCGTGGTTGTAGCGGGCGATCAGCCGCTCCCGCGCCCTGGGATCGCGGACCGAGTTGAAGATCGGGTCCTGGAAGAAGAGCGGGTCGCCGGGGAAGTACATCTGCGTCACGAGCCGCTGGGCGAAGGCGCGGCCGAAGAGCGAGAAGTGGATGTGCGCGGGGCGCCAGGCGTTGTCGTGGTTGCGCCACGGGTAGGCGCCTGGCTGGATGGTGACGAAGCGGTAGCGCCCCTGGTCGTCGGTGAGCACCCGCCCCACCCCGTCGAAATTCGGGTCCAGCGGGGCGGGCCAGTTGTCCACGGTGTGCCGGTACCGGCCGGCGGCGTTGGCCTGCCAGATCTCCACCAGGGTCTGCGGCACCGGGCGGCCGTCGCCGTCGAGCACCCGGCCGTGCACGATGATCCGCTGCCCGAGCGGCTCCCCGTAGTGTTGGCGGGTCAGGTCGTGGTCCAGCGGGCCGAGCCGACCCTCGCCGAGCAGCGGCCCGGTGACCTCGGTCAACCGCTGCGGCAAGTAGGTCAGCGGCTGCCGTGGCGAGCGCAGCACCGTCGACTTGTAGCCGGGGCTGAGCAGGGGCGGGTGGGCCTCGACGTCGTCGCGCCGGTACTGCGGCAACAGCAGACCGCTGTCGGTCCGCCCGGCGATGTCTTGGGTCCTTGCCCTCTCCCTCAGGCTTGCGGCACGAGGGCCGGCCGCCGGCTGGCCCTGTTGCGGATGGTGGCGAGCCGGCGACTGCCGCCGCGGCGGTGCAGTTGCCGGGCAGGCGTCGAGACCTCGTTGCTCACCGGGGCGCTCCCCTCTTCGTCGCCTCCAGCGCGCGGAGCACCGTGAGCTCGTGCTCCGTCGGCGGCTCACTCGTCGTCACGCTCGAGGCGACGGCGAGGCGCCAGCCGGTGGCCGCCCGGCCCTGGTCGACGGTGACGCCGGGGTGCAGGCGGGTCAAGGTCAGTTCGCAGGTGGCCGGGTCCGGCTCCAGGACGCCCAGGTCGGTGATGACCAGGCGCGGTCCGCCACCGCACAGGCCGAGCCGTTCCCGGTCGCCAGGTCCGCTGCCGTACCCGACCGAGGTGACGAAGTCGACCCGGTCGACGAACGTACGCAGGCTCTGCCGGACGACCACCACGACCTCGCCGCACGACGCGGCGATCTCGGGCGCGCCACCGGCGCCGGGCAGCCTTACCTTCGGGTCGCGGTAGTCGCCCCCGATCACCGTCGTGTTGATGTTGCCGTACCGGTCGAGCTGCGCCGCGCCGAGGACCCCTACGTCGATCCGGCCGGGCTGCAGCCAGTAGTTGAAGATCTCGGGCACGGAGACCGTCGCGTCGGCGGTGTCGGAGAGGATCCCGTCGCCGATGGAGAGCGGGAGCCGGTCCGGCTTCGCGCCGAGGCAGCCCGACTCGTAGATGAGGACGAGGGTGGGCGCGTGGGTGGCCCGGGCAAGGTTCGCCGCCGTGCTGGGCAGGCCGATGCCGACGAAACAGGCGGCACCATCGCGCAGCTGGCGGGCCGCGGCGACGGTCATCATCTCGTCGGACGTGCACTCCGGGCTCACGGTCGCACGTCCGCCCTGAGCACGTGCTGCTCAATCCAGTCGCGGAAGGTGTCCCGGTCCCGGCTGACCGCGTCCCAACGGAGGTAGAAGTCGTTGTCGCGGACCGAGTAGCCCTGGGCGTACGAGGGGTGCGAGCCACCGGGCACCTCGGCCACCGCGGTGACCGCCCAGGTGGGCAGCACGACCTGGCCCGGTAGGGGTTCGAGGTGGTCGACCATCTCCTCGACCGTGACCAGCGACCGACGCGCCGCGAGCACGGCCTCCTTCTGCACCCCGGTGATGCCCCACATCTGCACGTTCCCCGCCCGGTCGGCCCGCTGGGCGTGCACGACGGTGACGTCGGGACGCAACGCGGGAACCGCGGTGAGCACCTCCCCGGTGAACGGGCAGGTGATCGTCTTGATGGTGCCGGTGTGCCGGGGCAGGTCGGTGCCGGTGTAGCCGCGCAGCACGCGAACGGCAGGCCGGAGGCGCCGGCCACGTACCGGTTGGCCATGCCCGCGTGGCTGTGTTCCTCCAGCTCGAGCGGCACCGGCCAGGAGTTCTGCACCGCGTCGCGGAAGCGGTGCAAAGACCCGACGCCCGGGTTGCCGCCCCAGGAAAAGACCACGCGACGAGCGCACCCCATGCCGATGAGCTGGTCGTAGATGACGTCGGGCGTCATCCGCACCAGGGTCAGGTCCTGTCGTCCCTGACGAATGATCTCGTGGCCGGCGGCGAACGGAATGAGGTGGGTGAAGCCCTCCAGGGCCACCACATCACCATCGCGGACCAGGTCCGCCACGCCCTTGGCCAGCGAGACAAGCTTCGCCATGAGCCTCCCGCCTCCCGGGAACCACTCCACATTGTCCCCGGCTGTTCGTCATGCGTACGGCCGTCCTTATCCCGAACGTACGATCCTGGGCAGCGATCCGTCAATGCCACCCTTGCCGCGACCTGACAAAGGTAATACCATTAGCCGACGCCCGACTGGGTAGGACGTAGCCCCCAGCACGGTCGGGCTGCGGAACTGACGAGCCGCCTGGCTGGATCGGTGTGACTGATCCGAGCGGGTCGGTGCCCGCTGGAGCAGGCACCATCAGCGAGAACCGGAGGACCAATGGGCAAGAGCGGGCGCGTGTTCGTACGGGGTTTGACATCGCAGACCTACGGGCTCAACGAGTTCCGGCGCCGGCAGCTGGAGGTCGACCGCGTACGCGACGACAGCGTCGTCGTCGACGACGCGAAGGTCGCACACTCGGGTGACAGCGCGAAGAGCCGGACCTGGTGGCGCATCGGCCCGGGTGACGAGGACTTCCTCACCCAGACGATTCAGGTGCACTTCGTCGAACTGCCTGCGGAATCCTCGAACCACGGGCACGGCCACCAGAACGAGGCGGCGTTCTACATCCTCGAGGGGCGCGGGTACGAGATCCACGACGACCAGCGCTACGACTGGAACAAGGACGACCTGGTCTTCGTGCACACCGACTCGGTGCACCGGCACTTCAACCCGTACTCCGAGCGCGCGGTCGCGCTCGTCGTGAAGGCGAAGTGCACCTGGATGTTCATGGGCCTCATCCAGCAGGGCCGCTCCGGCCCGGTCGAGGACGAGGAACGTTTCGGCCCGCGCGAGGACTGGTCGCGGATCTGGACCCCGGGTGTCCTGGAGCGCAAGAAGGTGATCTCCCCGGCCGACACGACGTGGGAGGACACTCCACTCGGGCGGGTCCGGGTCATGTCCTCGCCGGAGCGCACCGACGCGCGCATCTTCAGCGTCGACGCCTTCGAGCTCGACATTCCCGCCGGCGGCCACAGCGGCAAGTACTGGAAGATGGCCGACGAGGTGTACTACGTGCTCGACGGCGAGGGCTACGCGCTGCAGTGGGAGGTCGAGGCGGAGATCGCCGAGAAGTACTACGCCCGCATCGCGCTGGAGCCCGAGCGGTACGAGATCAAGCAGGGCGACACGCTCTACGTCCCGCAGAATCACGTGTGCCAGATCTTCGCGGCGGACGGTACGCCGCTGCGGCTCTTCAACGCCCAGAACCGCGTCTTCAAGCACCTCGGGTACGACACGGTGCACTACTTCGAGCCGGCCTCCGAGCGGACCCCGGATGCCGACCAGCTGAGCACCGCCTCCGTCTGACCACACCCCGTGTGGTCCGTACCGACCTTGCGGCGCCCCCCGCGCGACATCGTCGCGTCCGCGGGGGGCGCCGCGGTCTTCTCCTGCTCGCTTGGCATCGCCTCGGTTGCGCTGCCGCTGCTGGCGCTGCGCTCCGGCTACTCGGCCGTCGAGGTCGGCGTGCTCACCGCCATCTCGGCGATCGCCCAGATGGCCACCCGGCTCGTGCTCGGCGCAGCGATGCGGCTGGTCGGTGACTGGGTCCTCGTCGTGGCCGCGGCCGCCACCCTGTGCCTCTCGAACGGACTCGTGGTCGCGTCGGCCGCGCTCGTCCCGTTCGCCGTCGCGGAGATGCTTCAGGGCATCGCCCGGGCCTGCTTCTGGACGGGCAGCCAGACCCACGTGGTGCGGGGTGACAGCCCAGCCGTCGGTGCCCTCGCCACGATCAACTTCGGCTCCAGCCTGGGGCTGCTCGCCGGGCCCGTCCTCGCCGGTGTGCTCGTGGAGCATTCCCCGCGCACGGCGCTGGCGGCCGGCGCCGCCATCGCCGGGATCGCCACGCTGCCCGCGCTGGCGCTCGACCGCCTACCGCCGTTCCGCCCGCCGCCCGAGCGGACCCCGGGACAGATCTGGCGCCGACCCGGTGTGGACGTCGGGTGCTGGGCCGGCGTCAGCGCGGGCGCCTGGCGGGGACTGCTCTCCAGTTACATGCCGGTGATGCTGGACGCTGCCTGCCAGTCCGCCGCCACGATCGGCGTCCTCGTGTCGGTCGCCAACGGCGCATCAGTGGTCGGCTCAGTCCTCGTCGGGCGGGTCCGCGATCGCTGGATGGTGCGTTCCTTCCTGCTGGGCAGCCTCGCCACCGGAGCGGCGATCGGCCTCGTGGCGCCGGTGGCGGGGACGTGGTGGGCCGCAGCAGCGCTGCTGGCGGTGTCCGGGCTGGGCGCGGGCGCGCTGCAAACCGTCGGTCCCGCCCTGGCCACCGACTCGGTGCATCCGGACGAGCGCGCGATCGCGGCCGCCGGGACGTTTCGGGCGGCCGCGTTGTTCGCCGCCCCGCTGGCGGTGGCCGGCGCGGTCGCGCTCATCCCGGTCGGCGTCGCCATGGGGTTGGCCGGAGCACTCATCGCCGCCACCGCAGCCCTCGTTCACCGCTCCCCCGCCCTGTCCGGCACCGGAGGCCCACCATGAGGAAGTCGTTGTCGTCCACCTCCACCCGAACCTTTCTGCTCTGGCCCCTCGTGGTCGGGGTCGAGCAGGCCGTGAGCCGTCGGCGGGTCGGCGTTGCGGGCCTGCCCCTGATGGCGGCCGGTTACGCCGCCTACCGGCTCGCCGGCGCGTACCGGCTGCCACGGGCGGGTGGGCCGCCCGGCATGTCGCAGGGGATGCCCGAGCGCCTCGTCGAGGACGGCCCCTACCGCTGGACGCGCAACCCGATGTACGCCGGCCACCTGCTCTTCCTGTCCGGGCTCGCCCTCTCGACCCGGTCGCCGCTGGCGACGGGCCTGCTCGGCTGGCACGTGCGGTGGTTCGCCGACCGGGTGCGCAGGGACGAGCAGCGGCTGCACGAGCGGTTCGGCGCGGCGTACGACGAGTACCGCGCACGCACGCCCCGGTGGATTCCCGGGCCGAGGACGGGAAGCCGTAGCGCCGAGCAGTAGGTGGTCTTGTGCAAGCCACGCCGAGCTGACAGAGTACAGCCAATGGTCAGTCCATTGGAGGTATAGCTCGTGACGACCCGAACGACGACAGGCGTCAGTCACTACCACGTCCAGAAGACCCGCCGCGCCAAGTTCCTCGAGGACTGGCGGCAGAACCACCGGGACGTCGTCACCGCCGACAGCGTGGTCATGCACGACAGCGAGCGCGGCAGCCGCGTCGGCGTCTACGTCGGCGTGGACGGCGACCGTCCCACCCGCACGATGGACGCCCTGGTGCACGAGTTCGACCCGGGCACGACCACCACGATCCACCGCCACTCGTGGGACGCGATGGTCCTGGTCGTCGCCGGATGGGGCTGGACCGAGATCGACGGCGAGCAGATCGAGTGGGGCCCCGGCGATTCGCTGCACATCCCCGCCTGGGCCTGGCACCGCTCCGGCAACGACGGCACCACCACCGCGCGCTACCTGACGTTCTCCAGCGAGCCGATGCTCGACACCATGGGCATGTCCGTTCTGGACGACGCCGGCCACACCCCCTTCACCGAGCTGCCCCGGCGCCCCAACTACACTTCTCAACTGCCCGGGGACGACCCGTACGCGCGCCGGGTGCGCCGACTCGGCCGCGAACAGCAGACCCGGCGGGCAGGCCGCCTGCACACCAGCTGGGACGACCTGGAGCTGATCAACACCCCGCGGGGAACCCGGACCACCTTCCTCCTCGACCGCGCGATCGGCTACCAGGCATCCGGCATCACGATGGCCATGTTCGAGATCGGACCGGGCCGCGGGCAGTCGATGCACCGGCATCCCGGCGAGGCGTGGCTGTACGTCCTGGACGGGTCCGGCCACACCTACCTGGGCACGGAGCCCGAGGGCGGCACCGAGCACCCGTGGAAGAAGGGTGATCTGATCATCGTCGACCACTTCCTCTGGCACCAGCACTTCAACGACGACCCGGAGAAGACCGCGAAGGTCGTCCGGATCCACATGTTCGACAGCCTGCTCGAGACGATGCGGGCGCTCTGCGACCCACTGGTGCTCTTCGAGGAGCCGCCGACCCACATCCGGGACCGACAGGCCGGCGACCCGCTCACCATCCAGTGGCCGGCGCTCGAACGCCCCACCTGGCCCTGACCGGGAGACGGAATGGCCGACGTACGCCTGCCGCCGGGAATCACGGGCATCCACGTCCTGCCGGCCGATCACCACGACGGGCCCTGGGAATCGATCATCGTGCCGCCCGGTACGAAGGAACGACTGCTCGGCACGGCGGTCCTCGTGCTCCAGCACGGCCGGGCGCTGCGATCGCTCTCCGGCCCACCACACGGCCTGATCGTGCTCTCCGGTCCACCCGGCACCGGCAAGACCACCCTGTGTCAGGGGCTGGCCCAGGCCGCCGCGATGCAGGTCGCCCGCCGAGGCGCGACGACGTTCGTCGAGCTCGACCCGCACTCCTTCCCGAGCGAGATGCTCGGCGAAAGCCAGCGGGCCGTGCGCCGACTCTTCACCGAGACACTGCCCGAACTCGCGGCCCGCCGCCCGCACACCGTCGTGCTGGTCGACGAGGTGGAGGCTCTCGCCGTACGGCGCAGCGCCGCCTCCTTCGAGACCAACCCGGTGGACGTGCACCGCGCCACCGACGCCGTGCTGGCCGGCCTCGACGCGCTCCGGGCGACCTGCCCCCACGTGCTCCTGCTGGCGACGACGAACTTCACCGCCGCGGTGGACGAGGCCTTCCTGTCGCGGGCCGACCTCGTGCTGGAACTCGACCTGCCGGACGAGGAGGTGCTCGCCCGGATCATCGGCTCGTCGCTGGCCGAACTCGCCGCGCTTTGGCCCCCGTTAAGACACCTCGCCGAGGACACCGCCCTGCACGCCAAGCTGGCCGGCCGCTGCGCCGGATTCGACGGCCGGCACGCCCGCAAGGTCGTGCTCGCCTCGGTGGCCCAGCGCCCGGAGCTGGCCGCGGACCCCGCGCGACTCACGGCGGAGGACCTCTTTTGCGCCGTGGAGCGGGCGGCGGTAACGACCACGGTGGAGAGCCGACGGTGACCGCGACAGCGGACCGCGGGCTGGGGCGGGCGGGTCAAGCGGTGGAGCGCCCGGGCGGGCTGCCGCCACAGGCGGGTGCCGCCGAGTGGGGCAGCGACGTCGTCGTCGACGTGCTCCACGCGCTCGATGTGCCGTACCTGCCGATGAATCCGGGCTCCTCGTTCCGCGGGCTGCACGACTCCGTGGTCAACTACGGCGGCAACCGGACCCCCCAGTTCCTGCTCTGCCTGCACGAGGAGATCGCCGTGGCGGTCGCGCACGGCTGGGCGAAGGCGACCGGGCGGCTGGGGGTCGCCGCGCTGCACGACCTGGTCGGCCTCATGCACGGGTCCATGGCCGCGTACAACGCCTGGTGCGACCGGACGCCCCTGCTGCTGCTCGGTGGAAGCGGACCGGCCGACCCGACTCTGCGCCGGCCGGTGGACTGGATCCACTCCGCCACGACGCAGGCCCAGCTCGTACGTGACTTCGTCGTCTGGGACGCCGAGCCGATGACCGCCACCGCGTTCGCGGCCGACGTCGTACGGGCCCGCCAGCGGGCGCTGTCGGCACCGCGCGGACCGGCGTACGTCTCGCTGGACGCCGGCGTACAGGAGCAACGGCTCGACAGGCCGGTGCCGGTGCCCGACCTCCAGCGGCACGCTCCCGCCCCCGCCTTCGCGCCCGACCCGGCGGCGCTGGCGCAGGCGGCGGACGTCCTGGCGCGCGCCCGGCGGCCGCTGGTGGTGGCCGGGCGGATCGCCCTCGACCCCGCGGCCACCGCTCCCCTCGCCGCGCTGGTCGAACTGCTGGGAGCGGCCTACCACGACGACCGGAACATGACGGCGCTGCCCACCGGCCATCGGCAGAACTGCACCGGAGACCGGAGCGTCCTGGCCGAGGCGGACGTCGTGCTCGCCGTGGACGTCGTCGACCTGGCCGCCCTGCTGCGTCCGACGGGGCGCGGGGCTCGCGGGGCGGCCGGGGACGTCCAGGGCACCGGGCCGGTGGTCGTCGACCTGTCGCACGGCGACCTCGGGCTGCGGTCCTGGAGCAACGCCTTCGCCACTCCGGTACCGCGGGACGTGCAGCTGCTGGGCGACCCGCTGCTCGGGCTGCGGCTGCTGCACGACGCCCTCGTCGAACGGGTCGACCCGGCGAGGGCGGCGGACCGACGCAAGGATGCCACGGCCCGCGCCACGCGGGTGCGGCAGCGGCAGCGCGAGCAGGTCGCCGCCCGCTGGGCCGACCGCCGGATCTCGCCGGCCCGGCTGGTCGGCGAGACGTGGCAGGCGGTCCGCGAGGTGGACCACCTGCTCTGCCTGCGCAACACCAGAACCTGGCCGGAGGGGTTGTGGCAGCTGCCGGGCGCCGGCTCCTACCTCGGCCACTCCGGTGGCGGCGGGGTCGGGTACGGGCCGGCGGCCTTCGTCGGCGGCGCCCTCGCCGCGCGGGACCGCGGCCAACTCGGGGTCGGCATCATCGGGGACGGGGACCTGCTGATGGCCTCCGGCGCGCTGTGGACCGCCGCACACTACCGGGTGCCCGGCCTGCTCGTGGTCAACGACAACAGTTCCTTCTACAACGACGAGCCGCACCAGGCCGAGGTGGCGCGCCAGCGCGGCCGTCCGGTCGAGAACAGTTGGATCGGCATGCGGATCGCCGACCCGGCCGTGGACATCAGTGCGCTCGCCCGGTCGTACGGGTGCTGGGCCACCGGGCCGGTCGAGGATCCGGACGAACTGGGGCCGGCCCTGCGGCGCGGGCTACTCGCGGCGCAGGAGGGCGCGATGGCGATCGTCCATGCGCGAGTCGCGCCCCGATGAACGAGCAGAACAAGGCGGCAATATGAGCACCCAGGTGACAGAGCGGGACGGCGCTCGGCCGACGCCCGTGCCGCACCGGCTGATGCACATCGGCGGCGCGTGGGTCGACGCGGCGGCGGGCGGACGCATCGACGCGGTGGACCCGACCAGCGAGGACGTCATCGCGACGGTCCCCGACGGCGACGAACGGGACGTGACCCCCGCCGTCGCCGCCGCCCGGGCCGCGGCGGCGGACTGGCGTGACCTCGGGTGGGCCCGGCGGGCCGCCCTGCTGCGGGAACTCGCGGCGCGGATCGAGGCCGAGGCGGAGCACCTGGCCCGGCTCGACGTACGCGACGGTGGGCTGCCCCTGGCAGGAATGCTCAGCGACGTGTCGGGGGCGGTCGCCGAGATCCTCTACTACGCGGGCATCGCCCCGCAGACGAACGGCAGCACCGCACCACCCAGCCGCGACACCCTCTCGTACACCGTCCGCGAGCCGTACGGCGTGGTGGCCCGCATCGTGCCGTTCAACCACCCGTTCAAGTTCGCCGCCGGCAAGGTGGCCGCGCCACTGGCCGCCGGCAACACCGTCGTCCTCAAGCCGGGCGCGCAGACTTCGCTCTCCGCCCTCGAGTTCGCCCGGATCGCCGCGGACGTGCTCCCGCCCGGCGTGCTCAACGTCGTCACCGGCCGCGGCGTGACCGCCGGCGCCGCCCTCGTGGCCCATCCTGAGATGCACCGCGTCGCCTTCACCGGGTCCGTCCCCTCCGGACGCGCGGTGCTCCGCCTGGCGGCGGAGGCCGTGAAGCATGTCAGCCTCGAACTGGGCGGCAAGAACCCGATCATCGTCTTCCCCGACGTGGACGTGGCACAGGCCGCCAGGGCGGCGGTCGCCGGCATGAACATCGCCCGCTGCACCGGCCAGTCCTGCGGCTCGACCTCCCGGCTCTTCGTTCACGCCGACATCGCGGACCGGTTCCTGGACGCGCTGGTCGCGCGCCTGTCGGCGCTGCGCATCGGCGACCCGATGGACCCGGACCCCGAGGTGGGGCCGCTGGCGTTCCGGGGACACCACGAGCGGGTCCTCGGCTACCTCGAGACGGCGCGGCGGGAGGGGACGACCGTCGCCCACGGCGGCGGCCGGCCCGACGGCCTGGCGCGCGGTTTCTTCGTCGAGCCCACGGTGCTGACCGACCTCGACGACGGCATGACGGTGGTCCGCGAGGAGATCTTCGGCCCGGTGATGTCGGTGCTCACCTGGCGTGACGTGGACGAGGTGGTACGCCGCGCCAACGCCACGCCGCTCGGCCTCACCGCCAACGTGTGGACCCGGGACGTCACGGCCGCACACCGGACGGCCGCCGCACTGGAGGCCGGGTACGTCTACGTAAACGGCACCGGCCGACGCCCCACCGGCACCCCGTTCGGCGGCTGGAAGAGCAGCGGCCTGGGCAAGGAAAACTCCCTGGAGGAGCTGGTCTCCTACACCCGGGAGAAGACCGTGACGGTGACCCTGTGGTGACCGGGACGCGGCCGGAAGGGCCGGACGAGGAACTCCTGGAACCGGGTCGCACCGCCCTCGTCGTCTTCGACCTGCTCGAGCACTACCGGCCGGCGGCAGAGGCGGCGGGCGTGATCGGTCCGGTGCCTCGGCTGGTGGACGGCTGCCGGTCGCGCGGCGCGATGGTCGCGTGGGCGCGGGCCGACCACCGGGCCGACGGGGCCGACTTCGCCCGCACGCTCACCGACGTCGACAACCAGCACCGCCCGTTCGGGGCGGACAACCCGAGGCCGACGCGCCCACCGCCCGGCTCGGGCTCTCCGATGTACCGGACCCTCGCGGAGCTCGGGCAACGTGCGGAGGACTACGACGTACCGAAACACCGATGGTCGGCCTTCCACGGCACGCACCTGGACACCTCGCTGCGGGCTCGTCGTGTCGACACCGTCCTCGTCGTCGGAGGCTCCACCCACGTCGGCGTCGCGTCGACCGTCTACGCGGCCCGCGACCTGGACTACCAGATCGTGGTGGTCCGGGACGGGCTCACCGGCCGCCAGCCGCAACGCGACTTCTTCGCCGAGCATGTCTTCCCACGGGTGTGCCGAGTGCGCACCGTCGACCAGGTACTGGCGGCGATGGACCGCAGCCGGCCGCCACGAAGGGAGGCGGGACAATGACCAACTTCGCCCCGTACGAGGAACCCGTCTGGGGCTCCGACGTCATGGTCGACGTCCTGCGCCGGCTCGGGCTCAAACACGTGGCCCTCAATCCCGGCTCGTCGTTCCGCGGGCTGCACGACTCCCTGGTCAACTACGGCGGCGACGAGATCATGATGATCGAGTGCCCGCACGAGAAGATCGCCATGGGCGTGGCGCACGGCTACGCGAAGGCGACCGGCGAGCCGATGGCGGTGATCCTGCACGACCTGGTCGGGCTCCTGCACGGCACCATGGGCGTGTACTACGCCTACATCGACCGCACGCCCGTCCTCGTCCTCGGCGGCTCCGGCCCGGCCGACCACGCCCGGCGGCGGCCGAACATCGACTGGACCCACTCGGCCAACGTGCAGGGCGAGGCGGTGCGCGCCTACACCAAGTGGGACCACGAACCCCGGTCGCTCGCATCCGTGCCCACCGTCCTGGCGCGAGCCCACCGGATCGCCAGGGAGGAGCCGCGAGGCCCGGTCTACGTCGCGCTCGACGCCGGCCTACAGGAGGACCAGGTCCCAGAACCGTTACCCCTGGACGACCTGCACCGACTCGCGGCGGTGCCCTCGCCCCTCGGCCCGGACCCCCAGGCGCTGCGGGCGCTCGCCGAACGGCTCTGCGCGGCGCGGCGACCCGTGATGGTGCTCGGCTATCCGGGCCGCCACCCCGGCTCCTTCGACGTGCTCGTGCGGCTCGCCGAGGAGGTCGGCATCGGTGCGATCGAGACGCACTGGCGGTTGAACTTCCCGAACCGCCACGACCTCAACGTCACCGGCTCCGAGGCGCTCGAACGCGCCAACTGCCTTCTCTTCGTCGACGTGAAGGACATGGGCAAGGCGACCCAGCGGCTGGAGTCCACCACCCGGCGGATCACCTCGCGTCTCGCCGCCGGCTGCACCGTCCTGGACCTCGGCTTCAACGACGTCGGGATCTCCTCGTGGAGCGAGGACTACGCCGAGCTGGTGCCGACCGATTTGCAGGTGACCGCCGACACGACGATAGCGCTGCCCCTGTTGCTCGACGAGTGCCGGCGCATCCTCGACGGTGACTCGCCGGAGCGGCGGGCCGAGCGGACGGACTGGCGCGAGGAGCTGACCGGGATGCACCGCTCCACCTGGAACGGGTGGCGACGCAGGGCCGACGAGCTGGCCGACCGCTCGCCGGTGTCGACGTCCCGGCTGACCGCCGAGTTGTGGGAGGTCATCCGCGACCACGACTGGGTGCTCACCGCGGGCACCGCCGCCGAGTGGGCACTGCGGACCTGGGACTTCGACCGGGCGTACCGGCACCCGGGGCGCCAACTGGGCACGGCCACCCAGATCGGCATCTCGCTGGGCGTCGCGCTCGCCCACAAGGGCACCGGCCGGCTCGTGGTGGATCTGCAGCCCGACGGCGACCTGATGTTCGACGTCGGAGCACTGTGGGTGGCGAGCCGCTACGAGCTGCCGCTGCTCGTGGTCATGTTCAACAACCGCGCCTACTACAACGACTGGGAACACCAGGAACGGCTGGCGCGGCAGCGCGGCACCCCGATGGAGCGGGCGAGCATCGGGATGGCGATCGACGGACCGGCCCCCGATTTCGCCACCGTCGCGCGGGGCTTCGGCTGGTGGGCCGAGGGCCCGGTGACCGACCCGGCAGGGGTCCGGGACGCCGTACGGAGGGCCGCCGACCACGTGCTCGGCACCGGGAGGCCGGCCCTCGTGGACGTGGTCTGCCAGCCCAAGTGAACGGGCGCCGGACCGAACCGGTCCGGCGCCCACTCCACCGTCGGTGCAACCCGGCGTGCCTGACGTCAGCCGCTCTCCGTCGCCGGTTGTGGGGCCGGGACCTCCGGCGTCGACCTCGCCGGGTGGTCGTCGACCTGCTCGTCGGCCGGAACCTCGGGCGTCGGCCCAGCTGCGTGATCGTCGACCTCCTCGGCCGGCACCACGCCGCTGTAGGAGCGCACGACGTTCTCCCGCCACCAGAACGAGCCGGCGACGACGATCGGGCCGAACGCCCCGACGGTGAGGGCCACCACTGGTCCGACGAGACCGGCGAAGGCCCCGACGACCACGTCGCCGATCGCCGGCCCACCCCGCGAGGACATCTGGTAGAAGGCCGTCACCCGGCCACGCAGCTCGTCCGGCGTGTCGATCTGCACGGCGGCGTGCCGGATGGTGGTGGCCATGGCGTCGAACGCCCCCAGGAGCCCGGCGGCCAGCACCGCGAGGACGAACACCGGCGAGTGCGCCAGCAGCAGAGCCGCGACGCCGTACAGCGCGGTGGAGACCAGCAGCACCCGGCCCTGCCGCTGACTGCGCTGCACCGTGCGGAAGACCGAATAGGTGGCGAGCAGCGCGCCGGCGGACGGGGCGGCCGACAGGACGCCGTACCCGGTGGCACCCACGTGCAGGACGTCGACGGCGAGCGCCGGTAGGAGCACCCGGTAGGCGCTGAACACGGTGGCCGACAGGTCCAGTGCCATGAGGTTGTAAATCAGCGGGCGGTGGCCGATGTACCGGGCCCCCTCCACGATCGAGCCGAACACGGATCGCCGCTTGGCCGACGCCTGCAGCGCCGGTGTGCGCAGCACCGCGAGGACGGCCACCAGCAGGCCGTACGACGCCGCGTCGACGACGTACATCAGGCCCGGGCCGGCGACCGCGATCAGCACACCGGCCATCAGGGGGCCGACCAGGATCGCCAGTTCCCGCGAGGGATTGAGCAGCGCGATCGCCTGCGCGATCTGGCGCTTGGGTACCAGCGCGGGGATGAGCGCCTGCCGGGCCGGCTGGTCGAAGGTCGCCGCCGCCGTGGTGAGGACCACGGAGAGGACCACGTGCCACGCCTGAGCCCGGTCCGTCAGCGTCAGCCACGCGAGGGCCGCGGCCACGAGCAACGCGACGGCCTGGGCGGTCTGCAGCAGACGGCGGCGGTCGACGCGGTCGGCCAGCGCCCCACCGAGCGGGCTGAGCACGAGCAGGGCCAGCGCCTGCGCCGCCCCGACCAGTCCGGTGTACGCGATCGAGTCGGTGAGTTGGTAGACCTGGTAGAAGTTGGCCGCGACGGTGCCGCGGGTGCCGATCTGGGAGAGGACGACTCCAGCCCAGTAGAGGTTGAAGTCGCGGTTGCGCAGGACGTCGGGCACATTCATGCCGTCCTGCCGTCCGTTCGCGACTGCGGGGCTCGCAAACCCGGCTCACTCCTCGTGCTCACGTGCACCTCAGTCGACCGGTACCAGTGCCAGCTTGCTGGGGTCCATCCGCAGGTACACCTCGGTCCCCTGCTCGATCGAGACCGAGGGGTTCCCGCGCGCGCGGATCTCGTGCCGGCCCATCGCGACGACGTGGTCGACGGCCTCCCCGAGGAACGCGCGGGTCAGCACCTTGCCCGTCCACTCGTTCGGCACCTCGCCCGCTCGGGACGCCGTGCTGACCTCGACCGCCTCGGGCCGGATCGAGACGACCACGTCGGTACCGACCGGAATCGACGCGGCGGAGTCGAGCACGAGCGGGCCGTCGGCTGTGTCGACCACGTAGCGGTCGTTCTCGCGCTGACTCACGGTGCCTGCGATGAAGTTGGAGGTGCCGATGAACTCGGCGACGAACCGGCAGTTGGGGTTCTCGTAGATTTCCCGCGGGCGCCCGAGCTGCACCACGTTGCCGCCCCTCATCACCGCGATCGAGGTACTGAGGACCAACGCCTCCACCTGGTCGTGCGTGACGTACACGGAGGTGATCCCGAGTTCCCGCTGCAGCCGCTTGAGCTCGTACCGCAGGGATTCCCGCAGCTTGGCGTCGAGGTTGGACAGCGGCTCGTCCAGCAGCAGCAGCGGGGGCTCGATGACCAGGGCGCGGGCGAGGGCGAGCCGCTGCTGCTGCCCGCCGGAGAGCTTGGTCGCCTGGCGATCGGCGAGGTCGGCCAGTTCCATCGTCTGGAGCACCCGCATGACCCGCTCGGCGATCTCCTTCTTGCCGGGCCGGTCCGCGCGCTTTCTCACCTGCAGCGGGAAGGCGACGTTGTTGAAGACCGACATGTGCGGCCAGATGGCGTAGGACTGGAAGACCATGCCCAGGCCCCGTTCATTCGCGGGGACGTTCACCGTCTTTGCGCCCGAGCCGTCGGCGAAGAGAACCCGTCCGCCGACCTCGATTGTCCCGGAGTCGGGCCGTTCGAGGCCGGCGACGGAGCGCAGGGTGGTCGTCTTCCCGCAGCCCGACGGCCCGAGCAGGGTGAACAGGGAGCCGTCCTCGACGTCGAAGCTGATCTCGTTGACGGCGAAGACCCGGGCCGATTCGGCACCCGCGGCTCGCGACCGTCGCCGCCGTTCTCCGTCGAAGGTCTTCACAAGGTTCTTGACACAGAGCACTTTGCCCTCCTGGCAGCGGCGGTTCAGTCCTGCTTGAGGCCGACTTTGGCACCGAGCTTGTACGCGACGGTGACGAGGACGACGAGGGTGAGCACCATGACGACGCCGAGCGCCGACAGGACGGTGAACTGCCCGTTTTCGTACTGTTCGAAGATGAGGATGGAGAGCACCTCGTTGCCGGGGCTGTAGAGCAGGATCGAGCTCGACAACTCGCGGAACGAGACCACGAGGATGTAGATCCAGCCCGCCAGCAGACCTGGCGACAGCAGCGGAAGCAGCACCCGGCGGAACGTCTGCCACCAGCTGGCACCGCTGACCTGGGCCGACTCCTCCAGCTCCGCGGAGATCTGCTGCATCGACGTGACCGCGTAGCGCATGCCGTAGGGCATGTAGCGGGTGCAGTAGGCGATGAGCAGGATGAACAGCGTCCCGTAGATCGGGATGGGGCTGCGCAGGTAGACGAACGAGAGCGCAAGTCCGAGGACGAGGCCGGGGATCACCAGCGGCACGAAGGCGAGCTGGTCGACGAGCTGCCGGCCGGGAATTCGCGACCGTACGACGATCCAGGCGCCGATGGCCATGGCGGCCATCACCAGGGTGGCCGAGCCCAGGCCGAGGTAGACGGAGTTCTTCAGCGCCGTCATCGCCTGGGAGAGGTGCAGCAGCTGGCGGTAGTTGTCCAGCGACATCGACTTGAACGCCGCGGCCGATGGCGGCTGGTAGAACTTGAGGAACGAGGTGTACAGGAGCACGAGCAGCGGCCCGACCACGGTGAAGAAGAAGTACGCGAGGATCGCGGCTCCCATCACCGGCCGCCACCGGCCGAGCTCCATCGGGCGGGGCCGGAATCCCTTACCGGTCACGGTCTGGAAGCTCTTCCCGGACCGGCCCGCGAGGTTGGAGATCGCCACCCCGATCATCGCGAGCACCAGCAGCCCGACCGCCAGCGCGCCGGCCGCCCCGAGGTCCGGCGGATACGTCCGCAGGACGAAGTAGATGCGGCTGGTGAAGACGTAGATGCCGTTCTGCAGACCGAGCAGCGCCGGCACCTCGAAGCTCTCCAGGCTGCGCACCGTCATGATGAGCACCGCGGCGATGATCGCCGGACGGGTCAGCGGCACGGTGATCCTGCGGAAGACCTGCAACCGGGTGGCCCCGCTCATCAGCGCCGACTCCTCCAGCGAGGGGTCCATGGCGCGGAACGCGGCCACCATCAGGAGGAACACGATCGGCGACAGGTGCAGGCCCTCGACCCAGATCATCCCCCAGACGGTGAAGACGTCGAGGACGATGCCGTGCCCGAAGATCGGCTCGATCACCTTGTTCAGGAGGCCGATGTCCGGGCTGGCCAGGAAGATCCAGGCGATGGTGTACAGAATGCCGGGAATGATCAACGGAATGATGGACGCGGCGAAGAACAACGCCTTGAACGGCACGTCCGTGCGGACGTTGAGGTAGGCCAGCGAGGTGCCGACGAAGAGGGCGAGGACGGCCGCCCCGATCGCGAACCACAGCGAGTTCGCGACCAGGCCGCCGATTCGCCCGTCGCCGTACGCGCGGGCGAAGCCGCCCAGGCTGAAGCCGTTGGCGTCGAAGAAGGTGCCCCAGAGCAGGTAGTAGAGGGGCACGAGAGCCAGATAGCCGATGACTCCGACGACTGCGACGATGATGAGCAGCTTCGGAGTTGGCCACCACCGGCGCACTCGTCGGATCTCCGGCTTCGTGGCCGGCAAGGCCGGTGATGCCGTGGTGGTCATGCCGTCACCCTTCCTGGAGCCTGTCTACCGGATCAGGCGGGCGGCGGCGCCGACTGCGCCGCCGCCCGCGATCAGCTACTTGTCCTTGACCTGCTCGCCGTTGGACACGACCTTCTCGTAGCGTTTGCTCCACTCGTCGCCGTGCTCGACCAGCGTCTTCACGTCCACCGGGACGATCTCCACGCCCTTGAGCGGGTCGTTGTCCTCGACGATGGCCGGCGTCAGTCCCTCGTCCACTAGGAGCTTCTGCCCCTCTTCGAGCAGCCAGTCAGCGAAGAGCATCGCGGCCGCCGGGTGCTGGGCGGTCTTCATCAGTCCGACGCCGTTGGGGCGGGCGATCACGGGCTGCACGAAGGGCAGGTAGTCGACCGGTGCGCCCTTCTTCTTCGCGCGCTCCACGATGTAGGAGTAGTTCGAGGCGACCACCGAGAACTGCCCGGCCGACAGGAGCTCGCCCTGGACGGTGTGCCCCTTGGCGATCTTCGCCCCCTGAGCCATCGCGGCGAAGAGTCGGTCGATCTCCTCATCGCTCTTGGACTGCTTCTTCCAGTAGCCGTAGAGCGTGAGGTACCAGTCGTAGTCGGCCAGCTCCATGGAGAGCTTGCCGTCCCACTTCGGGTCGGCGAGATCCTCCCACGTCTTGGGCTGCTGCTCGGCGGGGACGAGCTTGGTGTTCCAGCTCGGCGCGAAGAGGTTGAACCGGGTCGCGGTCCACCCCTCGAACCGTCCCGCCTCCGGCACGAGATCGCGCCGCTCGCCCTTGTACTCGGCGAGGAAGTGCTCCTTGTTCAACGCGAAGAGTTCGTTCGCGTTGGTCTCGACCACGTCGTTGCCCCGGAAGTTGGCGCCCTGCTCCTGCAGGATCCGCTGCAGCACCGTCTCCGATCCGGCCCGGTAGACGTTGACGTCGATGCCGAACTTGTCACTGAACTCCCCGGTCACGGCGTCGGCGACATCGCTGGTCATCGAGGTGTAGAGGTCGAGCTTGCCTTCCTTCTCCGCGAGCTCGACGAGCTTGTCCCGCCGCTGCTTGCCGGAGAGTCCGGCGATCTCGGCGTAGACCTTCTCCGCGGCCGTCGGCCCGTCGCTACCGCCGGCCTTCGGACCGCCCGCCGTGGGCGAGCCGCCGCAGCCACCGACGAGGGTGAGCGCGATGCCGGCCGCGAGCACGCACGCCAGTCTCCCCCGGCGCCAGAGTCCTATGGTTTTCATTTGATCTCCTGCCCAGCCTCGAGGATTTCGGCGTACAGGCTGTCCCACTTCTTGGCGTTGTCGAGCAGTTCCTGCTCGGGCACGGCGACGACCTTCAGGCCGGCCAGCGGGTCCTTGCCGGTGGGAATCGACCCGATGCGGAAGGCGTCCGCGAGGATCTTCTGCCCCTCGGTGAGCTCCCAGTCCGCGAAGAGCATCGCGGCAGCCGGGTTGGTGGCCGTCTTCATCAGCGCCACGCCGTTCGGGCGAACGAGGATCGGCTGGACCGGGACACCCGAGGCGGGGTGCCAGGTCACCGGCGCGCCCTTGTCGGCAGCCTTATCCACGGTGTGGCTGTAAGACGAGACCGTCACGCCGAACTGGCCGGCGGAGAGCAGTTCACCCTGGGTTGTGTGACCCTTGGCGACCTTGGAGTTGGCGGCGATCTTCGTGAAGAAGTCCTTGACCTCAGCCTCGGACTTGCCCTGGTCCTGGTAGTACTTGTACAGGCCGGCGAACCAGTCGACGTCGCCGACCTCCATCGAGACCTGACCCTTCCACTTCGGGTCGGCCAGCTCCTCGAAGGACTTCGGCTCCTGGCCGGGCTTGACCCGGTTCGTGTTCCAGCCGACGACGAAGACGTTGAACCGGGAGGCGGTCCAGCCCTCGGCCTGGCCCTCCTTGCGGACCTTGTCGCGCAGCTCGCCCTTGTAGGGGTAGAGCTTTCCCTCCTTGTTCAGGATGTTGAGTTCGCCGGCGTTGGTGTCGACGAAGTCGTTGCCGAGGTAGTTCGCCTGCTGCTCCTGCAGGATCCGCTGGAGGACCGATTCCGAGTTCCCCCGGTAGACGCTCACATCGATGTCGTACGCGTCCTCGAACCCCTCGACCAACTTGTCCATGTCGGTGTTGGAGGTGTAGATCGAGAGCTTGCCTTCCTTCTCGGCAAGCTCGACGAGGGTCTTGCGCCGCTCTTCCCCGGTGAGGCCGTTGATGCGGTCGTAGACCTCCTGCGCCTTCGCCGCGGTCTGCTTTGCCGCGTCGTTGCCGCGGGCGGACCCGTTGTCGGAGGCCGTGGGCGATCCGCCGCAGGCCGCAAGGAGGAGGGCGGCGGCCGTGATGGCCACCGATCTGACGATTACGTGGTGTCGCATCGCTGCTCTCCTGCGAGCTCTGTGGGCGGGGCGCCTGCCGGCCCAGCGACATGTGGATGTGTGGTTCCCCCGCGTGAAATCGATGTGTGCGCGCCGCGTTCTTCCTGGGCTCAGCCCCCGTGCCGCTTCTCGTTCGCGAGCACGCCGGGCAGGTAGTCGTCGCGCACTGTTGCCTCCTGTGTTCCGCGTCACGCTAGTCAATAGCACCAGGGGACTAAAGGTCTAATCTTTGATCCAAATGTTTACCGGAATGTTACGCGTCGGGCAAGGGGTGGAGCGGACCTCCTGCTAGCACCCGGGCGGCGCCCCCTACCGCGATCCCGCGCAGAACCTCGCGGGCCGTCTCGGCGATGGGAATGTCAGGTTGTATACAATGCGCCATGGCAGCCGTGTTGGCTAGGCCCTTCGCGTGCCAGGTCAGCCGCATCTGGTCCAGCTCGCGCAGCCTGCGCGAGTCGGTCGGCCATCGATGAGAGCTCGGCGCAGGACGGGGTACGGAGACCCCGAACCGGCGGGCGAGTTCCGGGGCCTCGGTTATCGCGCAGATCTACGCCCAGTGCACGAGATTGTTCGCCGTCTTGACGCCCTGGCCCGCGCCGAGCGGCCCGAGGTGGTGGATCACGCTGACGGCAACCGTTGTCTCCATGAGCCCCCCTCGTCGACATGTCGGTCTGGCGGGCGAGGCGGGACCGATCCGCTTTGTGAGGGGCGGCGCATTGCCCGGGAGCCCCGCCTCGGCTAGAACGTAATACCATTGGGCCAATCTCGGGGAGGGACCTCTTGCGTCGACTCGGCGGATTGCTGGTCCACCACCTGGTGGCGGCACGACAGCGCACGTTCCGCTCCTTGGCCGTACCCAACTACCGGCGGTTCTTCGTCGGGCACGCGGTGAGCGTCGCGGGCACCTGGATGCAACGGGTCGCGCAGGACTGGCTGGTGCTCGACCTGTCGCACTCCCCCGTCGCGCTGGGTGTCGCGAGCGCGCTGCAGTTCCTGCCGATGCTCCTCCTCGGCCTGTGGGGCGGCGTACTCGTCGACCGGATCGACCGGCGTCGGGCGATCATGGTCACCCAGGCGGTCAGCGCCCTGCTCGCCGCGGCGCTCGCGGCGCTCGTGCTGTCGCACGCGGTGACGCTCTGGATGGTCTACCTGCTCGCGCTGGGACTGGGTCTGGTCACCGTCATTGACGTGCCCGCGCGGCACGCGTTCATCACCGAGCTGGTCGAGCCCGAGAACTACGTGAACGCCCAGGCGCTCCACTCCACCGTCCACAACGCCGGGCGCCTTGTCGGCCCCGCCGTCGCCGGCCTCCTCATCGCCGGCGTCAACGTCGGGGCGGCCTTCGCGATCAACGCGCTGTCCTTCGCGGCCGTCCTGGTCGGCCTGGTACGGGTGAATCCCCGGCAACTCCATCGCCGGCCGCGCGCACTGCGGGAGAGCGGCCAGGCACGGCAGGGCCTGCGCTACGCCTGGCAGCACCCGGAGTTACGAGCCTGCATGCTGCTCGTCGCCGTGGTGGCCCTGCTGGGCCAGAATTTCCGCGTGGTGCTGCCGCTGCTCGCACGCGACACCTTCGGCGGCGGTCCCGAGGTCTACGGCTGGCTGACATCGGCGCTCGGGGCCGGCGCCGTACTCGGGGCGCTCGCCAGCGCCGCCCGCGCGAGCGTCACCGCCTGGTCGCTGCTCGTCTGGACGGGCGTCTTCGCGGCCGTCAACCTGATCGCCGCGCTCGCGCCGGGACTCGGCATCGCGTTGGTGGTGATGGTCGGCCTCGGCGTCGCGAACATCTGCGTCAACACCCTCGCCCGCACGTTGCTTCAGCTCGGCGCCGAAGCGACGATGCAGGGCCGGGTGATGGCCCTGCACGGCATCGTCTTCCTCGGCAGCACCCCGCTGGGCGGACCGATCATCGGATGGGTCTGCGAGCAGTGGGGGGCGCGGGCGGGTCTCCTGGTCGCCGGGATCTCCGCAGGACTCGCCGCGCTGGCGGTGCTGCCACAACTGCGCCGCGTCCGAGCGCCGGAGCCGGCCGAGGCGGAGCCCGCGACCACATCGTGACGTACCGCCTTCCTACTCCAACGCCAGCCCGGCCAGCCGCAGTCTGGCGATGTGATGACGCCACATGTTCAGGTCGTTGAACGATGAGCCGAGGTCCGGCAGCTCCGCGAGATCCTCCGCGGTGAGGTCGGCCGCCCGGTCGCCGAGCCGTGCCCGCTCGACGCTGACCCGGGCGAGTACGTCGACGGCCAACGCGCGCACGACGGCCTGCTCGACGGCGTGCGCTCCCGACCCGACGGTGGTGATCCCGTGACCCCGCATGAGGCACACGGTGGACGACCCCATCGTCTCGACGAGTTCGCGGCCGAGTTCGGGGCGGCGTACGAGACCAGCCCGCGGGTAGACCGGTATTCCGTCGACGGCGAGACGAGCAGCGGGGATGTGATAGGCGCCGAAGACGGGGCGCAGCGGCACCTCCTCCACCCCGGCCAGCAGCACCGCAGGCGGGTGGCAGTGCACGACCGCGTCGATCTCGGGCCGTGCCCGAAGCAGTTCGCCATGGATCGGCAGCTCGTTGGGGACCACCCAGCCCGCCGGAAGGTCACCGCTCCCATCGAGGTCCACCAAGTGCACGTCCCGGTGGAGGGTGAACAGCAGACCCTCTTCCTGCGGTCCCCGGCACCGCACGAGCATCCGGTCGTGGCCCACCCGCACGCTGACATGGCCGAGGATGTCCTCCACCAGGCCGGAGTTCGCGAGGATGCGGCATGCCAGGGCGACGGTCCGGCGCGGGTCGGCGAGTTCGGCGGGCATGGTCACAGGGTTCCATTCGGCCGGATGCTGACGTCGACCCGCGGCATCACCGCCGGACGGGGAGCGCCACGGACCCACCACAGTGGCTGAGCGCGGCCCGGACCGCAAGAGGCACTCCTCCGGGTCGGCAACCCTTTCCTCGCCGCCGGAGTACCCGTCGGCGGCTTAGGGTAGTATGGTCATACCATTCGCAGGACGCGAGATGCAGCCGAGAGGAACGCGAAAGTGCCCAAGGTCATCTTTGTCGCCCTCGACGGTTCGCGGCGCACGATCGACGCAGCGGTCGGGGACTCGGTCATGGCGACCGCCGTAAGGAACGGTGTCCCCGGCATCATCGGGGAGTGCGGGGGCAACCTGTCCTGCGCCACGTGCCACGTCTACGTGGACGAGGATTTCGCGGCACTCGTCGGCCCGGCGAACGACCTCGAGGACGACATGCTGGACCTCGGCGTGTCGGACCGCCGGAGCACGAGCCGCCTGTCCTGCCAGATCAAACTCACCGAGGCCCTGGACGGGATCACCGTCGAGGTGCCGGAAGACCAGCCGTGAACGGCGGGGTACTGATCGTCGGCGCGAGCCAGGCCGGTGTCCAGCTGGCCGCCTCCCTGCGGGACTACGGTCACGACGCAGCGATCACCCTCGTGGGTGCCGAGTCGCACCCCCCGTACGAGCGTCCTCCGCTGTCCAAGGCGTTCCTCGCCGGGACCGCGGACATCGCCACCCTCCCACTGCGCACCGGGTCGTTCTATGCCGAGCAGCGGATCACGGTGCTGGCCGCGGAGCGGGTCACCCGGCTCCACCTCTCCCCCTCCGGCCCACCCGGTTCCGGGACCGCGCTGACCGATCGCGGTCGCACACTGATGTTCGATCGGCTCGCCCTGACCGTGGGCGCCCGCCCCCGACGCCTCCACGTGCCCGGCGTCGGCCTCGACGGCGTCTGCTACCTACGCGGTGTCGACGATGCCGCCCAGATCCGGACCCACCTGGCGGCGGCGCGCGACGTCGTGGTCGTTGGCGGCGGCTTCATCGGCCTCGAAGTGGCCGCGGTCGCCAGATCGGAAGGCGCAAACGTCACCGTGGTGGAGGCAGCTGACCGGTTGATCGCCCGCTCCGTGGCGCCGGAGATCTCGGAGTTCTACCGACGGGCGCACATCCGGCGCGGGACGCGGATCCGCCTCGGCGCCGGCGTCGCCGCGATTGAGGGCGAGCACGGTCGGGTTACCGGCGTCCGGCTCGTCGACGGCGAGCTGCTCCCCGCCGGTCTGGTCGTCGTCGGCGTCGGCGTCGTCCCCCGCACCGAACTCGCCGAACAGCTCGGCCTCCGGTGCGACGGCGGGATCGTGGTCGACGAGTACGCCCGTACCAGTGAGTGCGCCGTCGTCGCGGCGGGCGACTGCACCGCGGCGCCCGACCCGCTGACGGGCGAGGGGCGGATGCGTCTGGAGTCCGTGCCCAATGCCGTTGCCCAGGCACGGGCGGCAGCGGCAACGCTGGTCGGCAGGCAGCAGCCCTACACCGACGTGCCATGGTTCTGGTCGGACCAGTACGACCTCAAACTGCAGATCGCCGGTGTGCCGATCGGCTACGACCAGCTCGTGGTGCGCGGCGATCCCGACGGCGAGAGCTTCTCGGTCCTGTACTACCGCGGGGGAAGACTGCTGGCCATCAACGCCGTCAACAACACCCGCGACTACCTGACGGTGCGCAAGGCTCTCGCCAGCGGCATGTCGATTCCAGCGGAAGGTGCGGCGGCCTCCGACGTGCCCCTCAAGGAGCTGCTCCTGAGGCCTGCGGCCTGACGCCCCGCCGGCGGCGGGCGGCACCGGCCCTCAGACCACCGCCGACGCGGTCGACTCCGGGGCGAACAACTCGTCGTCGGCCACGATCACGTCACCGGGCCGCACCAGCTGACCGGCGCAGACGAGCGGCACGTTGACGCTCCCGAGTGTTTCCTTGATCGTTCCGGTCGCCGACACGCACCGCGACCAGGCCGGGAAGGTGATTCGGGTCAGCTCCGCCACGTCCCGGCATCCGGCATCGATAACCCCCACCAGCGCTGTGGTCTTATGGTCTAACAGTTATGCTACGGTCGCCTCAGAATAGGGGTACGGGCACGTTCCGGCAGCCCGGCGAACACGAGGGAGCTGAGCAGGACGATGGCGCCGCTGCATCTCACGACCGTGACCCGGACCCAGGGGAACAACCAGGCCCTGAAGGACGCCGGTGTCACACCCCAGGGCTTCAGCCTCGACTTCCGGGAGGTCCCCGTCCTCGTCCAGGCGTTCCGTCGGATGGTGCGCGAGCTGGAGTTCGACGTCTGCGAGATGGCGTTCACGACCTACCTCTGCGCCAGGGCCCACGGCAAGCGCTTCACCGCTCTGCCCATCTTCCTGGTGCGCGGTTTCCACCATGGCGCCATCGTGCACCACCCCACCGCCGGCGTCCGGACCCCGGCCGACCTGCAGGGCCGCCGGGTGGGCGTCAACCGGGGCTACACCGTCACGACGGGAGTGTGGGCCCGGGGCATCCTCTCCGACGAGTACGGCGTCGACCTGGAAAAGGTGACGTGGGTGCCCTCCGGCGACGAGCACGTCGCGGAGTACCGACGGCCGGCCAATGTGGTCGCGATGCGGCCGGGGGAAGACCTACAGACGTCGGTGACAACGGGCGAGCTGGCGGCCGCGGTCGGCGTCGAGGCGAGCGGCCCACTGGTCCCGCTGATCCCCGACGCCGAGGAGGCGGCCTTCGCGGCGCTACGCCAGCGCGGGCTGTACCCCATCAACCACCTCGTGGTCGTCAAGGACGAGTTGCTCGAGGCGCATCCCGCGCTGGCGAACGCGCTGTTCGAGGCGTTCGCCGAGGCCAAGCGGCGCTACGTCGAGAAGCTGCGCGCGGACGCGATCGAAGCTCCGACCCCGACCGACCGGATGTACCAGCGGGTCATGGAGCTCACCGGCGAGGATCCCCTCCCGTACGGCATCGCCCCGAACCGGCCGATGATAGAACAACTCATCTCACACGCCGTACGCCAGCGGATTCTCGACCGCCCGCCCGCCGTGACGGACCTGTTCCCGCAGAGCACGCACCAGCTGACCGCTTGAGGAGTTAGACCATGCGGATCGTCATCGGAGCGGATCACAACGGCGTCGCCATGAAGGCTCAGCTGATCCGGTGGCTGACGGCCGAGGGTCACGAGGTAGACGACCGCGGGGCGCACGACACCGAGCTCGTGGACTACCCGCCGCTCTGCGCCGACATCGGCCGGCAGGTCGTGGAAGCTCGCGCCGAGCGAGGCATCGTGATCGGCGGCACCGGCGGCGGAGAAGCGATCGCGTGCAACAAGATCCGGGGCATTCGCGCCGGCCTGTGCCACTCCGTGTTCCTCGCCGAGATCTCGAGCGCGCACAACAAGACCAACGTCCTCGTGCTCGGTGCCAAGGTGGTCGGTCCGGAGGAGGCGGCGGAGATCACTTCGACCTGGCTCGCCACCCCCTTCAAGGGAGACCGGCACCAGCACCGCCTGGACCAGATCGCGGCGCTGGAGCGTGGCGAGTCACTTGGTTGACCTACACCCCGTCGACAAACCGCATCACGCTGGCCGGCGCCGTCTGCTCGGTCTGCTCGCCGACCGGGACGTCCCAGTACTCCGCGCGCGGCAGGCACTCCTCCAGCTGGCAGGCCGGGGCTGGTGGCGAGCACGTGGTTGGTGGCGTCGAGGAGCTGCCGTTGGAGCGGATGTCCGCTTCGCCGTCCCACAACTCGTCAAGGATCTGGTAGCGGATCAGGCACTGCCCGGCGCGGGTGAGCAGCAGAGCGGGGATGTCGAACTCCCGCGCGGACAGGTCGATCTCCGTCTCGCCGCGGAACACCCCTCGCCAGCGAACAAGCCCCATGATCGGCTGGGTCGCCGAGACGTTTTCGGCCCGCACCGCAATCGGGATGGGCGCAGCGGCTTCGGCCGCTCCGCGCTCGGACCTGGGCCTACCTGCGCCGCACCCACATCCTATGGAAGGCGCACGGCACAGCCAGATCAGTCCCGTCCGTGCGTGAAGGCCAGTGACTTGATCGTGATCGGGACGTTTCCGGAGATCGGCCGGACCCGGCCGAGATCGACGTGGTCGAACTCCCGCAGCTGGATGCCGTCGAGCACCACGAGCGCAGCCTCCACGCCGAGCTCCTCGGTGAGGATCCGCCCCAGCGTCATCGCGACGTCGCCGTCGAGCATGAGGTAGACCGTGCGCCCGGCGGCAGCCCGGTCGCCCAGCCCGGCGACGAGCCCGCGGGCGAGCGCCGCGACCCGCGGGTAGCGTGGCGCTCCGGCCCCCCACGTCACGGCGAGCACCGCCTCCTGGTCGGGCCCGATGTCGCGCCCCGCGAACGCCCCCCGTACGCCGTCGGCGACCGCGACCTCGTCAACCTCGTCTCCCACGGCGTCGTCGAGATGCGCCACCGGCAGGTCGCGCCGCGGCAGGCTGGCCTCCGGGTCGCTCAGATGGCCGGTGATGCCACTGAGCTGCACGGTGTGCTCGGAGGCGCCCACGACGGTCGCGCGGATGGCCTCCTCGCCGGCCAGCAGCGGCCCGGGCAGGCTGCCCTCGGAGAAGCGGCGTCGGAGGCCGTCGGCCAGGGCGGGCCCGAGGTCGCCGTACGACTGGGTTTCGCGGCCGTGGAGGTAGGCGGAGACCCCTCCGGACACGACGACGCCGTCGACAGCGTCGGGCAGCGGTAGGAGGTCGGTGAGGTAGAGATCGGGCTTGCCAGCGATTGCATCCGCGACCGCCTTGGCCATGACCTCGCCGACGTGGACCAGCTCGGCCGGCGACACCGCGCCGCCGAGTTCCCAGGTGAAGCCCGCGGCGGCCGCGTGCCGCGCGCCGCCCGGCTCGAGCCGCACCAGCACGCCGTCGTCGACGACCGCGAGCCGCCCGCCGACCAGGAACGCTGCGGTGCCCACCACGCGCCCCCGCTCGACGAGGGTCAGCTTGGTGGTGCCGCCGCCGATGTCGACGTTGAGCAGCACGCTCGCCTCGTCGTGCGAGCGGCGCACCGTGCCGGAGCCGTAGGCGGCCAGCAGCGCCTCCATGTGATGGCCGGCCGTCGCGCAGACCAACTGCCCAGCCCGCTGCGCGACGACCTTGCCGATCAGCTCGGCGTTGGCGCGCCGCAGCGCCTCGCCGGTGAGGATGACCGCCCCGGTGTCGATGTCGTCCGCGGTCCAGCCGGAGCTGGCGTACGCCTCGTCGAGCATCGTGCCGAGCGCGACGGCGTCGATCAGGTTGCCGTCGGCGTACGGCGTCAACCGGGTCCCGCCGTCGTGGACCAGCTCGCGCCGGACCACGATGTAGCGGCTGGTCAGGTCGGCCGCGTGGCGACGGAGGTGGAGCCGGGAGAACGCGATCTGGGTGGTCGCCGACCCGATGTCGACGCCGACACTGTGCAGGACGACGTTGTCCTGCACCCACATCACGTTGGAGTCGGGCTCACCGTCGTGATGGTCGTGGTCGTCGTCCCGGTCGTGGTGCCCGTGCCCTACCCATATGCTCACTGTCGGCTCACGGCTTGGGCGGCAGGTCGGCCAGTTCGGCCTCGTAGGCGGCGTCCATCTGCGGCACGAGACCGTTCCCGGCGAGCGCCTTGGCGAAGGTCTCCCGCACCAGCGGGTGCTCGTCGGCGTAGTCGATCTGATCACCACCGACGCGCTGGCTGATCCAGGCCTTCGGGACACCCTGGGCGTTGCGGACCGAGACCACCTCGTGCTTGAAGGCGAGGTAGCGAGCCGGCTCGGTGCCGGTGTTGAAGTGCTGGTGGAACCACATGTTCGGCGGCACGATCATGCTGCCCGCCTTCCAGTCGTAGCGCTTGGGCTCCTCGCCCTCGGGCCACATGAGGCTGAAGCCCTCGCCGGACAGGATGATGACGTGGGCGCCCGGACCGTGCCGGTGGCCCTTCTTGTACGTCGCCGTCGGGAACTGCGAGATGTGGCTGTTCATCGAGCCGCGCGCCATGGAGAAGCGGATGTGGCCGCCGCCGGCGCCGCGCTCCTTGGCCGCGATGAGCGGCAGGTTGACCGCGTCCGCGACGAAGTTGGTCTTCAGCAGCAAGCCGTCGACCTCCTCCTTGTCCGCGAAGTAGTCGGGCTCACCGGCGAACCGATTCGGAAAGTCGTGCGCGGTGTTGAAGACGAAGTCGACGTCGTCGTAGAGGTTGAGGACCGGCGGCATGTTGGTCGAGGAGACGAACCGGGCCGCCTCCGTGCCCGAGCCGTTGAAGTGCTGGTGCCAGGTGTTGAGCGGGATCGCGAAGAGGGAACCCGGGCCCCACTCGAAGGTGACCTTCTGGCCGGCGTCGTTCCACACCGAGGTGGAGCCGTGGCCGGACAGCACGAGGATCATCTCCTCGAACAGCTGGCGCTGCGGGTTGAGCTCCCCGCCGCCCGGGATCTCGCACACGTAGCAGTCGTTGGAGGTCCGCGAGGCCTCGTGGTTGATGAACACGCCCCGACCGCCGCGGCGCGCCCACGGCTTCAGCTCGACGGTGTTCAGGTCGTAGACGTAGTGCGCGGCGATGATGTCGAGGCCCTCGTCGCGCACCCAGCGCACGTAAGGTGAGTCCTTCTCGGTCTTGAACTTCTTGGCGAGCTCGTCGGAGACGAGTGCGTCCTTGGCCACGGGTTTCCTCCAGTTCAACTGGTTAAAGGTATGACCGCTCCGGGTGAGGCCAACCGCAGGCGAGTGTCAGGTCCGAGCGCTGAGGAGCGATCCGACGATCTCAGCGCGTCGCCGGGCCGCGCTCCGCCGAAGGTCCGCCGCGTACGATACGGCCCCGCGCTTGGACCAAGCCGTCGCGGACCACTCCATGCTCGCCCGGCGGGTGGCCCGCACGGCACGGTCGACGTCCTCGGCGGTCGCATCGGGCAGCTCGCCGATGATCTCCTCGGTCGCGGGACTCTCGGACGGCAGCACCGCACCGTCCGGCGCCATCACGAGTTCGCCGTCGATCAGCATGCCCGCTGGGGCCTGGTCACGTTCTCGGCCTGGACCACAGCAAGATCACCCTTTCTGGGGAAGAGAGCTCGCTCCCCCGGTTTCGTACGACGTCCGCGAATCGCGCTTCAGCGACTGGCGCGACCCCGGGTGGCGCCCCCACAGGAACGTACCACAAAAATAGACTATTGGTCTAACCAATCATCGAATCAAATCTCAAGACTCCGCCCGTGTCGGACGTCGGCTGTGACCCCTCGCCGGGTCGCAGCCGCGTCGCGACCGGAGAGCGCTCTCGACCCCGAGTCACTCACCGCCGCTAACCTTCTTGAGACCGTTCGAATTGTCGAGCCGCCGCAAATTTCCGCCCGAAAGACACGCGTTCACCCAGCTCCTCCGCCGCCTTCACGCAGAGTCTGCCTTCGACGTAAGGCGTAATGGTCTAACCAAAGGGGAACGATGGAACGGGTCGGCACGCTGGTCATCGGAGCGAGCCAGGCCGGCCTGCAGCTGGCGACAAGCCTGCGCGACCTCGGGGCCACCGGAGGCATCACACTGATCGGGCGCGAGTCGCGGGCGCCGTACCAGCGTCCGCCGCTGTCGAAGGCCTACCTCCAGGGCAAGCTGCCGGAGGACGGACTAGTGCTGCGGGGGCCTGACTTCTACCGCGACCACGACATCGACCTGGTCTGCGGCGAGTGGGTTGACGCGATCCGCCTGACCGACCCGCAAAAGGGCGCCGGCGTGGCGACGACGCGCAGCGGCCGCACGCTCGGCTTCGACCGGCTCGCGCTCACCGTCGGCGGCGCGCCGCGGCGGATGCAGGTGCCGGGTCGGACCTCGCGGGCATCCACTACCTGCGCGACGTTGACGACGCCGCCGCCCTGCGCACGGAACTCGGGGCCGCCGGCAACGTCGTGGTCGTCGGGGGCGGCTTCGTCGGCCTGGAGGCCGCTGCGGCCGCGACGGCGGCCGGCAAGCACGTCACCGTCGTCGAGACCGCGGAACGGCTGATGCCGCGCGCCGTGGCACCGGAGATGTCCGAGTTCTACGCCGCCGCACACCGCCGTCGCGGCACGAAGGTGCTCCTCGACACGGCGGTCGCGGGCTTCGGTGGCGACGGCCGCGTGGACAGCGTCGAGCTCTGCGACGGACGCTTGCTGCCCGCCGACGTCGTCGTGGTCGGCATCGGCCTCGTGCCGCACACCGAGCTCGCCGAGTCGCTCGGCCTGGAGTGCGTCGGCGGCATCGTCGTCGACGAGCTCGCCCGCACGAGCGTCCCCAGCATCGCCGCCGCCGGCGACTGCACGGTCACCGCCCACCCCGAGCACGGCGCGCTGCGCCTGGAGTCAGTGCAGAACGCGATCGCGCAGGCGAAGGTCGCCGCCGCGACGCTGCTCGACGTCGAGCCGCCGAGCACCGGGGTCCCGTGGTTCTGGCCCGATCAGGCCGACCTCAGGCTGCAGATGGCGGGCATCAACACCGGCTACGACCAGGTCGTCCTACGCGGCGAGCCGGCGAGCGAGCAGTTCTCGGCGCTCTACTACCGCGACGGCCGGCTACTCTCGATCGACGCGGTCAACGCGCCCCACGACTACATTGCGGTCCGCAAGCTGCTCGACACCGGCTGCAGCATCCTGGCGGACGCCGCGGCCGACACCAGCGTCGCCCTCCGGGAGTTCGTCCGCGCCTCCTGAGCGGGGAGCGGGCGGGGTCAGCCGAAGTCGGCGAGGCCCTGCCGCTCCAGCAGCGCAACGTGGTGCCGCCACAGCGCGGCGACGTTGAACGACGGCCCGAGGTCGGGCAGGTCGTCCAGGGCGACGTCGCGCGGGGTCGCACCGAGCCGCACCAGCTCGACGCTGACGGAGAGCAGCTCGTCGAGGGCCAGCGCCTGCGCGACCACCGATAGCACGTCGGCCCGGACCGTGACGATGCCGTGACCCGCAGGACGCACACCGAGGCATCCACAGGGTGCCGGCCAGGACCCAGCCGGCCCCGGCCGAGCGGACCAGCCCCGCATGCGGGGGGGGGAAGGGGTTCCGGCAACCGGGAGACGGTTAGGCCGGGATGTCGTAGGCGCCGAAGACCGGCTTGACGGGCACCTCGGCCAGCCCGGCGAGCAGCGCCGACCGAGGATGCGCGTGCAGGCGCAGCTCGTCCATCAGATGACGAAGCTCTCGAGCGTCTCCGGCGCGAACAGCTCCTCCGGGGTGAGCAGCCGCGGCGAGAGCCCTTGCGCGTGGTGGTAGCGCAGGAACGCCTCGAGCACGTGCCGGTTGGCGTCCAGACCGTAGGACCAGAAGTCGTCGCCGAGCAGCGCCCGGTCGGCCTCGGCGTGCTGGACCAGCCACGGCGACAGGAACCGCAGCGCCGAGGAGTCCGAGAGGCCGGCGTAGGCCAGGTCGCGGGCGGCGACGAACGACTTGTGGAGCGCCTGTGCGACCCACCGGTTCGCCTCGTAGACCTCCCGGCGCAACACGACAACATGCATGATCGGGAAGATCCTGGTCGCCTCGAAGTAGGCTCGCTCGGCGCGGACCACGTCGGGGAAGAGCCGGGTCACCCCCGCCCCGAAGGTCGACGGCACCCGCGGGGTGTAGAGCGCGTCGATCTCGCCGGCACCGAGCATCTGCGACAGCGTCCGGTCGGACGGAATCGCGGAGACGTCGTACGGCACGGAGACGGCGCCCTTCTCGATCCGACCCGGCGACTCCTGGCCACCGGTCACGTATCGGACGGAGGAGGCCGGCAGGCCGTGGTGCTCCTCGAGGATCCCGCGGACCCAGACGCACGCGGTGAGCTGGAACTCGGGCACGCCGACGACGCCGCCCTTGAGCTCCTCGACCGAGGTGATCCCCTCGCGGACGTAGACCGAGGAGTGCCGGAACATCCGCGAGGTGAACACCGGCAGCGCCACGAACGGGCGGTCCTCCCGCGCCAGCGAGGCCGCGTACGTCGACAACGACATCTCGGCGACGTCGAACTCGCGATGCCGGAGCATGCGGAAGAACGTCTCCTCGACCGGAAGCCGGAGGTAGGTGAGGTCGATGCCGTCGGGCCGGACGTCGCCCTCGAGCAGGGCACGCGTGCGGTCGTAGTCACCGCATGCGAGCGTGAGCGGGAGGCGTCGCATCATGCGCGTACTCCGATGCGGGCGGCCAGCCGCGGGTAGACCCTCAGGGCGTTGTCGGTGAGGACCTTGCCGAGTGCCTCCTCCGGCAGGCCGGCGGCGCGCACGTAGGTGAGAGTGTCGTCCCAGGCGACGCCCGTGTCCGGGTCGGCGCCGCGGACGGCGCCGAGCATCTCGGAGGCGAAGAGGACGTTGTCCGCCGGCAGCACGTCGAGCAGCAGGTCAACGCCGGGCTGATGGTAGACGCAGGTGTCGAAGAATACGTTCGATAGCAGCTCGGCGGGGTCCTGCCAGCCGTTGCGCATCGCCAGACCCCGGTAGCGTCCCCAGTGGTAGGGCACCGCTCCCCCGCCGTGCGGAATCACGAAGCGCAGCCCCGGGAAGCGCTGGAACAGATCCGATTGCAGCAGCTGCACGAAGACGCTGGTGTCGGCGTTGAGGTAGTGTGCGCCGAGGGTGTGGAAATTCGGGTTGCACGCCGTCGAGACGTGCACCATGGCCGGGACGTCGAGCTCCTCGAGCACCTCGTAGACCGGGAACCACGACTCGTCCGTCATCGGCTTGCCCGCCCAGGTGCCCGACGGGTCGGGGTTTAGGTTGGCGCCGACGAAGCCGAGCTCGCCGACGGTGCGGCGCAGCTCGGCGACGACGCCGGCGAGGTTGCCCTCGGGCGTCTGCGGCAGCTGAGCGACCGGTGCGAAGTGCTCGGGGAAGAGCTCGCTCACGCGGTGGACGAGGTCGTTGGAGGCCCGCGCCCAGGCGTCAGCGGTCGCGGCGTCGGGGACGTGATGCTCCATGCCGGAGGCCTTGGGCGAGAAGACCATCAGGTCGCCGCCGCGCTCCCGCAGGATGCGCAGCTGGTTGCCCTCGACGCTCTCGCGCAGCTGGTCGTCGGAGACCGGCGCCAGCGTGGCGCAACCGCCCGCCAGCTGGGCGTCGCGAAACTCCTGCAGCGCCGGGGGCGCGGTCGTGTAGTGGCCGTGCACGTCGATGATCACGCCTCCGCCTCCTTCACGTGGCCCTCGTAGTCGACGTACCGCAGGCCCTTGCGCACGAGCCGCTCGCGCATCGAGCTGACGTCGAGGCTGAGCTCGCCGGCGGCGTACCGGGCCCGCGAGACCGCCTCCTTCTCCTCGCGCACCTTCGACGCGGCGAGCACCTCGGCCGCCTCCTCACGGCGTACGACGACCACACCGTCGTCGTCGGCGACGATGACGTCGCCCGGGTTGATCACGCGCCCGGCGCACACGACCGGGAGGTTGACGTCGCCGAGCGTCTCCTTCACCGTCCCCTCCGCCGAGACGCATTTCGACCAGACCGGGAAGCCCATGTGGGTCAGCTCGGCGACGTCGCGGCAGCCGGCGTCGATGACCAGCCCGCGCACGCCGCGGGTAGCGAGGGCGGTGGCGAGCAGCTCGCCGAAGTAGCCGGCGTCGGACGGCGACGTGGGGGCGACGACGAGGACATCGCCGCGCTGGCACTGCTCGACGGCGACGTGGAGCATCCAGTTGTCGCAGGGCGCGACCGACACGGTCACGGCCGTGCCCGCGACCCGGGCGCCTGCGTAGATCGGGCTCATGTAGGAGGCAAGCAGGCCGGTGCGGCCCTGCGCCTCGTGAATGGTGGCGACGCCGTACTCGGCGAGGCCCTCGACGACGGCGCGGTCGGCGCGCGGCGGGTTGGTGACGACGAGGCCGGCCATCAGGCACCCGCTCCCAGGGCAGCGACCTGCTCGCGGGTCATCCCCGGCAGGAGCGAGATGTGGATGACGTCCCCGACGCCCTCGCCGCCGAGCGTGCGGATGGCCAAGTCAACGTCCTCCAGCGCGAACCGGTGCGTCGCCAGCTTCTCGAGCGGGAAGCGTCCGGACGCGAGCTGCTCGAGGGCGAGCTCGCACGCCTCGTAGGAGTGCCCGCGAGCGCTCTTGATCGTGATCGCCTTCTCGGTGATCTTCTTGACCGGGAAGTCGGGGAAGGCCGCCAGCTCGCCCTGGATGAGTAGCACGCCCTCGCGGCGCTTGAGGGCGTCGACGCCGAGCAGCACCGGGCCGACCCCGGCCCGGGAGGTGCAGTCGAGGACGAAGTCGACGCCGCGGCCGCCGGTGATCTCCATGACCCGCTCGAGCGGGTCCTCCTGGAGGATGTCGATGACGTGGTCGGCGCCCAGTTCCCGGGCGAGCTCGAGGCGCGCCTTGTCGCGGGCGGTGCCGGTGACGATGATCTGCGAGGCGCCGGCCTGCTTGCAGGCGACGACCTGGGAGAGGCCCTGCTGACCGGGGCCTTGGATGAGGACGGTGTCGGAATAGCCGACGCCCGCGGCGCGCAGCGCCCACTCGATGCCGTTCGAGAGCGGGGTCACGAGGCCGGCGAGCTCGGCGGTGACGCCCTCGGGGACCTTGTGCACCACGGCGTTCCAGGGCAGGAACATGTACTCGGAGAAGCCGCCCCAGAGCGTCCCGTCGTTCGTCGCCGGTGTGTATCCGTAGCGCCGGGCGTCGGAGTTGGTGCGCCAGTCGGTCGCCTCGCAGTGGCGGAACTCGCCGATCCGGCACCACTCGCAGTGGTAGCAGCCGACGTAGTGCTCGACGAAGACGCGGTCGCCGTCCCTCACCCCGTGCAGCCGGGTGAACCCCGGCCCGGCGTGCTCGATGATCCCGACGTTCTCGTGGCCCATGATCACAGGCCCGCCGATCACGGGGTTGTCGTACAGCTTCACGTCGGTCCCGCAGATCCCAGCGACCTCGACGCGCAGCAGCGCCTCGTCGTCGCCCACGGCGGGGAGCGGGAACTCGCGGATCTCTGTCGTCCGCGGCGCGGTCCGCACCGCCGCGCGCACCAGGTCGGGCATCGGCACTCCATCACAACAGATTGGCAGAATGGTCTGACCAACATATCATCGACGGGTGGGATCGGTCACGAACCTCTCTGCGGCCCACCTCCGCCCACGCTTCCCGCCGTCCCCGCCGTCCCAGAGGGAGCGTCATGCGAGAGCTGGCCGACCCTCACCAGCCCCCAGGGCGCCAACCGCGCGCTGATAGACGGGGAGGCGACACCGGCGGGCTACACGCTCTCGTGCGCTGACGAGCCGGTCCTGATTAAGGGCTTCCGCAAGATGGTCCGCGACCTCGAGTACGACGTCGCCGAGATGGCCCTCAAGACGTACCTGACCGCCAGGGAGCACGGGGTCGCGTTCACCGCGCTGCCGGTCTTCCTCGTCCGCAACTTCCACCACGCTGCGACGCAGGTGCTGCGGGACCGGCCGATCGCGACCCCGAAGGACCTCGCCGGCGTGAGCAGGATGTCGGCCCAGCCGGCGAACCGGTCGGCGGCGTTCCACGCCCTCTCGCCGTGGCGGACGAGGATGAGCATCAGTGTCTCGCGAGGAAGTCCAGCACGCGCTGCTGCGACGCCTCGGGGGTCTGCTCCGCGACCGGGACGTCCCAGTAGTCGTTGTCGGGCAGGCACTCCTGCAGGTAGCGCGCGGCGGAGCGAGTGTGGGAGGTGTCGTCGCCGGGCACGATCAGCGCCGGCACGTCGAGCACCTGAAGATCCTCCGGCTCTGGGCCGGGCACGGTGTCGCGGTCGAAGAGCAGCCGGGAGGTGCCGCTGACGATAGTCGCGTAGCGCGCGGGGTCCGCCTCGGCGTAGGCCTTCGCGAACTCGTCGTCGCTGCGCAGCACCGCCGCCCACGGGCCGACCCGCGGGTCCTTGCTGAACCCGGCTCCGGTCGACCGGGCCAGCTCGACGACCGCGGCCAAGCCGTGCTCGGCGACGAACCCCAGGTGCTGGGTGAACCGGCGGTGCTGGGCAGCGCGATAGGTGACGCCGCCGGCCGGCGAGACGAGCACCATGCTGCGGACCCGCTCCGGCTGTGCGACAGCGATCAGCGCCGCCGTCGAGCAGCCGACGCAGCCGCCCATCGTGTGGGTCTGCTCAACGCCGAGGTGGTCGAGCAGGGCGATCGCCTGGGCGACGTACTTGTCCCACGAGAGGCGCTCGAGCCGCCCACCGGAGCGCCCGGACTCGCGGCGGTCGAAGACGATGCAGGTGTAGTGCGGCGAGAGCGCGTCGATGAACCCCAGGTCGCGGTAGCGGCCGAAGGAGGTCCAGTTCTCGAGGCTCGAGTCGAAGCCGCCGGGACTGAACATCAGCAGCGTTGGGCCCTGGCCGACCGTCTCGTAGCGCGTGCGGATGCCGTCGAGCTCGACGATGGGCATGACGCCTCCTACTGCTTCGGAACGGGGATGCCGCCGCGGATCTGACGGCCCTCACGGATGTCGGTGATGCACTCAGTCAGCGCGTCGTACGCGACCCGCGCGACGTTGGCGTAAGTGTCCGGCTCCTCGTCGAGCCACTTCGCCGAGTATCCGATCGCAGCCGTGGACATCCTGATCCGGCCGTCGAGCCATGGGCCGCCGCCGAAGCCACCGAGGACGGGGATCGACACGGCCTGTACGACGGCCGGGCCGACCACCGGCCCCGAGTTGGTGAAGTTGAGGGCGACCGCACCGGCCGCCTCGAGCCGCTTGGCCTCAGCGACAAGCTCTCCGAGCATCTCGTCGGGGACCTGGACGGTGTGCGCCGCAACGTACTCCACGCCGTACTTGAGCGCCGTCTGCGGCGTGATGCCGAACTGCGCGAAGACCGGGATCCCGGCCCGGGTGACCGCCTCGACCGCCTCGGGGAAGTCAGCGGCGCCGTCGAGCTTGACCAGGTCGACGCCGGCCTCCTTGACCAGCCGGATTGCGGCAGGCACCGCGTCACCGGACTGCAGCGGCCCGTACGGGAAGTCGCAGCTCAGGAGTGCATCCTTGACCCCGCGGCGGACCGCCTTGGCGACCACCAGCAGCTCGTCGAAGGTGATCTCGAGCGGGTGCGGCTGGCCCCACAGGTTGACTCCGACCGTGTCGCCGACGGAGATGATGTCGGCGCCGGCCCGGTCGGCGATCCTGGCCATCTGGTAGTCCCAGGCGACGATGCAGACGCTCTTCTCGCCGGCCGCCTTCATTGCCTGCAGCAGGGGGACGGTCATCCCGCTCATGCGCGCGTCGCCCTCAGCAGCTCGGTGAGGTCGTCCTCCTCGGCCGGAACCAGGAGGATCCGGGCGTGCGGCCGCAGGTGAAACAGCGCTTCGCTGGTAAGTGCTCCCGGCGCGACCACGAGGCCGGCGGTCATGATGCCGCGGACCTTGCAGGCCGCGCCGATGGTGCCGACCGCCTCGACGTTGGCGCCGTCGACGGAGACCATCACGACGGTGTTGCTGTCCTCCAGCGCGTCGGCCAGCGGCACGGACTCACCCGTCATGGCGACCAGGGTGTGGCCCGGGTCGACGACGGAGTAGAACCGGGCCTGGCCCCACTCCAGCTCGGAGGCTCGACGGACGATCCGCTCCGCCTCCGCGCCGAGGGCGACCACCCGCGTGTTGCGGGCCGCCGCCAAGGGATAGTCGATGCGGAAGGCCGCCTCCCTGGCGGTGGTCGCCTCGGAGCACGCACTGACGCCTGCCGGGATCGACAGCTGCTGGTCGGTCATCGACGCGCCTGCCTCAGACGGTGGTCTGCGGGACGCCCGGCTTGGCGATCATCGCCTCGCCGATGCCCTCGACGAACGACTGGTCGGCCGGGAGCACGATGGCGACCGAGCGGACCTTCTGGTCCTGCGCGCGGTTGCCGACCGGCTCGGTGCCCTCCTCGGACAGCGCGAGCGCAGCCTTGCGGAGCTTCTGGCGGGCCTTGATGATGCCGGCGTCGGTGGCGACGAGGCGCTCCTTCGTCCGGTCGACGATCGGGCCCATCGACTCCTGCAGGGAGGAGTCCTGGAGCGCGATGCCCTCGATGCCGGAGTAGGTTTCACCGCGGCGCTGCGCCTCGCGGTCCATCAGGTAGTCGTTGTCCTTGTTGGCGAGCGGACGGTACGCCGCGTCGTTCGCGCTGTGGACGCCCTTGCCGGCCCGCATCGCCGCGACCTCGGTCTCGGTGAGCGGACGGGTGGGGTGGTAGTCGAAGCTGTAGGCCCAGCAGTTCTCGTCATCGATCGGCACCCAGAAGTGGCCGTGCACCGGGTGGTCGCCGCGCGGCGGCACCATCGTGAAATTCGGCAGCACCCACGGCGTCACGCGCCAGTAGTAGTACCCCTCCTCCGCGTTGCGGCGGGCGCCGATGAGCAGGCCACCCTCGTAGTCGACGACCTCGAAGAACGGCTTGAGGTCACCCTTGTTGTACTGGTTGCCCTTCGAGCCCTTGAACAACGGGTCGCGGTCGAGGCTGCCGGAGTGCAGGAACGTGACGTGGCTGGAGTCGATGCCGCCCTCGAGCGCCTGCAGCCAGTTGCACTCCTGCAGGCGCTTCGACGTGAACGCCTGGCCCTCGGGGACGGTGTAGGCCTCCCACTCCGGCAGCGGCGGCTGCTTCTCCGGGTCGCCCAGGTAGGTCCACAGCACGTCGCCGAGCTTCACCAGCGGGTAGGACTTGAGCTTGACGTTGGCGCAGAAGTTGCTGGTCTCCGGCTCGCTCGGAACCTCGATCGCCTGGCCGGTGTAGTCGTACTTCCAGCCGTGGTAAGGGCAGCGCAGCCCGCCCTCCTCGTTGCGGCCGAACCAGAGCGAGACGCCACGGTGCGCGCAGAACTCGTCCATGAGGCCGTAGTTGCCGTTGCTGTCGCGGATGGCGATCAGGCGCTCCGAGAGGATCTTCACGCGCACCGGCGGACAGTCGTTGGACGGTAGCTCCTCGGCCAGCAGCACGGGCTGCCAATAGCGGCGGAAGAGCTCACCCATCGGCGTGCCGGGGCCGGTACGCGTCAGCAGCTCGTTGATCTCGGCGCGGAGCATCTCGTTCCTTCCAGGACCTGTCTGAGGGCTATCAAACCGATGGGCGGGATGAAAGGGGCCTGTGTGGCCAGGGATTGCTTGTGGTCAGGACTGCGTGGGCGGCCCCTCGACCGTGAGCCCGTCGAGCGCGTCGGTGATCTCGATCTGGCAACCGAGGCGGCTGCAGTCGCGGCGGCTGGTGACACCGAGGGTCGAGCAGGTCCTCCTCGAGGTCACCAGGCCCGCCGACGGCCTCGAATAACCCCTCGCGGACCCACATCGCAGGTGGCGCAGGAGTTGTTGCCGCCGCAGCGCCGATGATGCCGGGGACGCCGGTGCACGGCGCGCGCTCAATGACGTTCTCGCCGACGCTGGCGTCGATCACACGCTCGTCGTCGTCACTGCCCACATACACGACCTTCGGCACGCGGCACGTCCTCCTTGTTGCCTAATGGCCTGACCATTATTCCACAGGTGTGACGTACGTCAACGGGCCAGACCGGACGAGGCCTGCGGCCGGGTGATCACCTTCTACCAGCCGCCCCACCGAGCGGGCTGAGCACGAGCAGCGCGACAGCCTGTCCGACACCGACCGGGCCGGTGTACGCGATGGCGCCGGTCAGGTCGTAGACCTGGCAGAGGTTGGCGGCGACGGTGCCCCGGGTGCCGATCTCGGAGAGGACCACTCCCCCAGTAGGGGTTGAAGTCACGGTTGTGCAGGACCACGGGCAGCGCCACGCGTGACCGCCTCAACCCACGGGCACCAGGGCCAGCTTGCTGGGATCCAGGCGCAGGTAGATCGAGGTCCCCTGCTCGATCGAGACCGAGGGGTTGCCCCGGGCCCGGATCTCGTGCTTGCCGACCTTGACCACATGGTCGACGGCCTCCCCGAGGAAGGCCCGGGTCAGCACGGTCCCCGTCCACTCGTTCGGCACCGCACCCGCCCGCGAGCTGGTGCTGACCTCCACCGCCTCGGGCCGGATCGAGACGATGACGTCGGCGCCGACCGGTAGGTCCGCCGCCGAATCGACCAGGAGCTGCCCGTCCTCGGTGCCGACGGAGTACCGCTCGCCGTCCTTCGCCACGACGTTGCCAGCAATGAAGTTCGACGTGCCGATGAACTCGGCGACGAACTTGCAGTTGGGATTCTCGTAGATCTCCCGGGGCCGGCCCAGTTGAACGACCTTGCCGCTGCGCATCACCGCGATCGAGGTGCTGAGGACCAGTGCCTCCGTCTGGTCGTGGGTGACGTACACCGAGGTGATGCCGAGCTCCCGCTGCAGCCGCTTGAGCTCGTAACGCAGGGACTCCCGCAGCTTCGCGTCGAGATTGGACAGCGGCTCGTCGAGCAGCAGCAGTGGGGGCTCCATGACGAGCGCGCGGGCGAGGGCGAGCCGCTGCTGCTGCCCGCCGGAGAGCTTGGTGGCCTGACGGTCGGCATAGCTGCCTAGCTCCATCGTCTCCAGCACCCGCATCACCCGCTCGGCGATCTCCCGCTTGCCCGGCCGCTCGCGGCGCTTCTTCACCTGCAACGGGAACGCCACATTGTCGAACACTGACATGTGCGGCCAGATCGCATAGGACTGGAAGACCATGCCCAGCCCGCGCTCGTTCGCGGGCACGTTGACCGTCTTCCTGCCCGCAGCGCCCGAAAAGAAGACCCGGTCGCCGACCTCGATGGTGCCGGAGTCAGGGCTCTCAAGTCCGGCGATGGAACGGAGGGTGGTCGTCTTGCCGCACCCGGACGGGCCCAGCAGGGTGAAAAGCTCGCCCTCTTCGACCTTGAAGCCGATGTCGTTGACGGCGAACACCCGCTCCTCAGTGCCGGACGAAAGTGCACGACGCCGGCGACGCTCGCCGTCGAAGGTCTTGACGAGATTGTCGATGCGCAACATCTTGTCCTCCTGATAGCAGCCGGCGGACTGATCGCAGCCCGCGGCTCAGTCCTGCCGCAGCCCGACCTTGGCGCCGAGCTTGTAAGGCACTTGGGGCACTCCCAGTCCACGAAGGCATCGCCATGGCCCGTTTGCCGCCGTCTTCATGAGGCGACCCCGTTTGGTCCCGTGACGATGGGCTGGACGTGGGCCACCCGAAGCGGCCAACTGGACGTTTTCTCCCCGCCACCGGGGTGGTCAGCTCGCCAGTAGGCGACGCACGACCTCCGTGATCGAGCGCCTGGCCACGGCCGCGGCGCGGTCGTCGTGCCTGGTCCCGTACGCGTCATCTGATACGCCGAGGACTCTTGCCGGGTACGACCGGAAGGTGATCGTCGCACAGCGCCTCCTGTGGTGGTGGTCACGACGAGTAGATCCTGCCAAGGACTAAAGGTCTAACCTTTGGTTCGAGACGTTACAGAAGCGTTACCTGTGGGTCAAGAAGCAAAGAGAGATGCGCCAGAGAACGTCAGAAGGCAGCACGGTAAGACCACTACCGGAGAGGAAGCCGTCTAGTGCCCAAGGTCACCTTTGTCACCGTCGGTGGAACCCCACGCACGATAGATGCGACGGTTGGCGACTCGGTCATGGTCACGGCCGTCAGGAACGGCGTGCGCGGCATCGTCGGCGAATGCGGAGGTAACAGCTCCTGTGCGACCTGCCACGTCTACGTCGACGAGGACTTCCTGCCGCTCGTCGGTCCTGCGAACGATCTCGAGGACGACATGCTGGACCTCGCGGTGTCGGACCGCCGGCCGACGAGCCGCCTGTCCTGCCAGATCACCGTCACCGAGGCCCTGGACGGCCTGACCGTCGAGCTTCCGGACGAACAACCGTGAGCGGCGGAGCACTCATCGTCGGCGCGAGCCACGCCGGCGTCCCAGTTGGCGGTGTCCCTGCGCGACTACGGCGACGACGGACCCATCACCTGTTCGACGCATGACCGGGAAGGGTGAAACAGCCCACCAGGCTGGACATCGAAGCTCAAGCCGTTCACAGCGAATACCGAGCCCCTGCCGCCGGGCGCCCGCATCGGCTCCCGTACGACTTCACGAGATCGGTCAGGGTCAGCGAGGATCACCGGGCTCGCGCGTCCAATGGCATACCATTGGTCCATCAATCTTCACCCGACCGGGGAGCCGACGATGGCGTCGAACTTCAGGATCAGCGAGGGCTCCGACACGTCCGACGACATGTTCAGTCGCGTGAACATCGACCGCGCGTCGCGAGTCATCGTCGACCAAATCAAGATGTTGATCCATGACGGCAGACTCAAGCCGGGCGACCGACTCCCCAGTGAGCGTGACCTGTGCCAGCGGTTCGCCGTCAGCCGGGTCACCGTCCGCGAAGCGCTACGCATGCTGGAGGCGGGCGGACTAGTCACGATCCGGGTCGGGGCCCGCGGCGGCGCCTTCGTGACTACGCCCTCGCCCGAACATCTCGGGGAAGGGCTCGCCGATTTGCTGAGCGTGTCCCGCCTGACCGCCCCCAACGTGACCGAGGCCCGCAAGATCGTCGAGCTGGGCGTGCTTCCGCTCGCGATGGAGCGGGCCACCGACGCCGACGTGCAGGCGCTGCTGGCGATGGTGGAAGAGGGCCGGAAGGCCGTGGACGCCGGCGAGTACACCATGGAGATGTCGGCCGCGTTCCATGTACGCCTGGCTGAGTGCACCCACAACCCGGCCATCGCGATGCTGGTGCACAGTTTCCACGGCCCGATGTTGATGTCGCTTCACGAGGCCAAGGTCGCCGCACCGCTCATGGGCAAACGGGGCACCACAGAGCATCTGGAGATCGCCGAAGCGATCCGGGACCGTGACCTGGAGCGGGCTCAGCAGATCATGCGTGTTCACCTCGACCGCACGGCAGCCCGCGTCCAGACGCAGGCAACGTCGGCGGACGTGTCCGACCCCGAGCCCGTCCGATCGCCCTGAGGGCCGGAAGGACCACCACGGCGGCGGGTTTCTGGAAACCCGCCGCCGTCTGCCGTGCGAGTGCGCCCGACCCGGCGTGAGGAGCCGACGTCAGACGCGGCAGGGCCGCTGGCATTGTCGAAGACGTGAACGGTGTCGTAGCCGAGATACCGGAACCGGTTCCCGGTGCCCGCGAAATCGCGACGCGGAGAGTCAGTAGAGCGATACGTTACTTCGCTTCGCGAAAGCGAAGATCAGGCCGGACATCGTTACCATCACGAGCATCCAGAGAAGTCCGAATGCCGCGACTTGCGTGGTGCTGCCGTTGACGAACGCGTCGTACAAGGAGACGGCAGCGACCGGAGAGTCCGGCGAGGCCAGGAAGATCGGCATCGAAAGCGCCCGGGCACCCTGCATGAACGCGAAGATTCCTCCGGTGAGCAGCGAGGTCGCCAGCAGGGGGAGGACGACCCGGACGAACAGCCGGAACCGGCTCGCTCCCGACACCAGCGCTGCCTCCTCCAGGTCGGCTCTGATCTGGATCACTCCGGCGTAGGCGAACCTCATCGTGAACGGCAGGAACGTCACGAAGTAGCCGAACATCAGGATCCAGATCGTCCCGTACACCGGGATGGGCGAGGCCAGGCCGACCTGGGCGATCGCGATGCCGACAACGATGCCGGGGATGATCAGAGGCACACTCACCAACTGGTCCAGCAGCGCACTGGCTGGGGCCCGCCGTACGACAAGCCACGCCACCAGGCACGTAATGAGGCTCGCGGCCACGGACGCGATCGCGCACAGCAGGATGGTGTTCATCGCCCCCTCCACGAGCGATGGGGTACTCAGAGCCCAGCGGAAGTTCTGCAGTACGAAATTGAACATGCTCGAGTTGAAGCCCTGGAAGACCGGCACGAAGGCGGCCCATGCCAGGACGACGATCGGGAGGGCGACGAGGATTCCGAAGAGCACCACGGACACGGCACCGTAGGCGTAGCGCCATCGCCCGAAGTCCATGACGCCCGGCCGGTAGGCCTCTCCGCTCACCACCTGGTAGCGCTCGGCCCTCTTCGACAGACGGTTGTAGCGCCACAGCAGGACGCCGACAACGAGCATGAGGGTCACCGACAAGGCATTGGCGAAGCCGTAGTCGGGTGTGATCCCGCGCCGGATCGTCTGGTAAACCTTCGTTGTGACGACCTCGACGCCGCCCGGCAGGCCCACGACGGCGGGCACCTCGAACGCCTCCATCACACGGACGAACGCCAGCAGACCGACCGCGAGGATGGCAGGCCAGGCCAGCGGGAGGGTGATTCGGCGCAACACGGTGAAGGTGCCGGCGCCCGACATCTGGGCCGCTTCCTCGAGGGCGGGGTTCGCCCGCTTGAACGCGCTGACGATCAGCAAGAAGGCCAGCGGCGACCAGATCAGCCCCTCGATGAAGATCATCCCCAGCAGGCTGTTGACGGTGATGATCGACGGATTGTCCGATCCTGTTAGCCGTCCCAGGATCGAGTTCACCAGCCCGTTGCGTCCCAGGATCAGCGTCCACGAGATCACGTAGACGAGGTACGGCGTGCCGATCAGGATGACTGCGCCCAGGTAGGCCAGGGTGCGAAACGGCGCGTTGGTACGTTCGGCCAGCCATGCCTGGGTTCCGCCGATCAGGATCGCGAGCAGCGCAGACCCGATGGCGAACACGACGGTGTTCACCGCGGCGTGGATGTTCGAGCTGTCCCCGAAGAGTTCCCTGAAGTTCTCCAGGGTCCACACCCGCGAGTCAACCAGCATGCCTTCGGTGAGGCTACCGGCGATCAACTGCCACAGGATGGGCGCCATCACGGCGGCGAGCACGACGCCGAGCACTAGGACAACCCAACCAACGAACCGGGTTCTCATGTACTCCTCCTCACTCGTCGCCGGGGCGGTGACCCGGTACCCCGGCGACGGGCGTGATCTGGCTAGCCGGCGTTGACCTTGTCGAAGAGGTCCATCCACCGGCCACTGTCCTTCTCGATCTGCGCCGGGCTCAGCAGCGTCGTCTTGAAGCGGCCGGACTCCGGGTCCAGATCGGGGTCGGTGGGTCTCACGTCCGGGCTGGCCGGAATGTAGGCAGCGTCGCGGAAGACCGCCTGTCCCTCGGGCGAGAGTAGGAAGTCGATCAGCAGACGAGCGGCGAACGGGTGCGCGGCGCCGGCCGTCAGGCCCAGCGGGTTGAGTTCCTTGCTCGCGGCGTTGAGGGCGGAGAATGCGACGTGCGCGCCGTCCTTCTTGCTCAGTGCGACGTGATTGTTGAAGACCTGCAGCACGATCGGGTACTGCCCGGCAATCGCCTGGTTGAGAAGCTCACGCGAGCTGACCTGGACGACTTTCAGCTTCTGGCCGGCCAGCTTCCGCAGGAACTCTTCGCCCTGCTGCTCGCCGAGCGTGTTCAGCACGTTGCCGATGAAGTCCGCGCCACCGGTCGCCTCCGGCGTCCAGGCCACCTGCCCCTTCCACTTCGGGTCGAGCAGGTCGTCGAAGGTCTTCGGCGCGTCCGCCGGCTTGACTCGGTCGGTGTTGTAAGCGATGCCCTTGACGTAGATGTTGACCGCGGTCCAGTAGCCGTCCGGGTCCTTCTGGTCGTTCGGGTAGTCCTCGGCGTACGGCGAGTCGTACTTCTCGGCGGCTCGGGCACCCTTCAACGCCTCGCCGGCGTGCGCACCGTCCCAGACGTCCGACTTGGGAGCGCGCGCCTTCGCCTCGAGCAGCATCTTCTGAGCGATTTCGGAGCTTCCCCCGCGGTAATACTTCAACTCGACGCCCGGGTACTTCTTCTCGAACGCCTCCTTGATCGGAATGACCACCTGGTTGGGGATCAACCCGGTGTACCAGGTGACGCTGCCCTCGTCCTTGGCCTTGGCGTAGAGCGCCTGCTCTCGGGCGGGGCCCGACTGCTGATCGATCTTCGCTACCTCCGCCGACACGTCGGCCGACGCATCCCTACCGCAGCCGGCCAGCGCCGACGTTCCGATCACCAAGGCGAGAGCCGCAATGCTCATCTTTCTCATGTGTTTGCTCCTTTGCCTTCCGTTCCGCCACTGAAGCCGGTTCGACAGGGGTTTCACCGACGCGCCGAGACCTGCTCGACGACCCGGGACCTACTCGGAGAGTCCGAGAACGTTGAACGCGCTGTCCGTCCACGCACCAACCGCAGCCGATGCGTCCAACGCGCTCCGAACGGTCACCTTCGCCATGTACGTGGCCAGCGCCGGCTGTTTGGCCAGCCGATAGGCCAGGGCCAAGGCAGCTTCCTCGAGTTCCGAGTCGTCTACGAGCCGGGTCACCAGGCCCCACTCGTGCGCCGTTCGGCCGTCGAGGATCTTTCCGCACAGCACCATGTCCATGGCGCGTGACTCCCCTACGAGACGAACAAGCCGACGGGCGCCACCCCCGCCGACGATCATCCCGCGCTCGACCTCCGGGTAGGCGAGGCGAGCCTCCGGGGTACCGATGCGGAGGTCGGCTGCCAGCGCGAGGTCGAGCCCGCGACCCAGCACGTTCCCGCGCAGCACCGCGACGACCGGGACGGGTAGGCAGCCGATGGCTGCGCCGAGGTTGTCGTGTTCCCGGGTCCAGAGAGCGTTCCGCTTGGACGGCTCCGGCGGACGGGCCTCTTTGATGTCCACGCCGGCACAGAACGACGGGCCGTTGCCTCGGAGCACCACGACGCGGACAGAATTGTCGGTGCCGATGGCCTCGAGAATCTCGAGCAGCGTCGACCGCATGCGGGTACTGAGTGCGTTGTGCTTGGCCGGACGGTCAAGAGTGAGCAGGCCGACGCCGTCCTTTACCGAGAAGGTCATGCCCGGCTCGGCCGCCTGATCCGGTCGATCTGCGCTCACGATGCGGCCTCCCTCGGCAACCCGAGGCACAACGCGTCGAGCGCCATCGCGCCCTGGCCCGGCGGCAGTACGACGAGGGGGTTGATCTCGACCGACTCCAATTCGTCGCCGAGGTCGCCCGCCAACTGGGCCATGGCGCAGATCACGTCAACAGCCGCATCAACGTCACCGCCTGCCGCTCCGCGCCAGCCGGCAAGCACAGGACCCGCGGCCGTCTTGTCGAGCGCCGCCCTCGCCTCCTGGGGCGTACACCTGGCCGGTAGGAGGCTGACATCGCCATACAGCTCCACAGCGGTCCCGCCCAGACCGACCGCCACGACGGGCCCCACCTCGCGGTCGTTCTGGAAGCCGACGATCAGCTCGATCCCGCCGACGACCTGTTTGGCGACGAGGAGTCCGTCGAGCCCCGGGTGCTTCGCCACCACCTCGGCGGCGGCGGACGCCACGGCCTCGGGGTCGACGAGACCCAGCCGCACCCCGCCGCTCTCCGACTTGTGGTGCAGGCCGGAGGCGACGACCTTGACGACGAACGGTCCCGGCCCGTGTCCGCTGGCCCACGCCGCCGCCTCCTCGGGGGAAGCGACGACTGCCTCCTCCGGAGCGGTCACGCCGTACAGGGCCAACAGACGCTTGGCATCGGCCTCGGTGAGGACCTCTGGCAGCTCACGCAGCAGCGAGCGGGCTGGGTCGGCGGTCGCTGACGTGGTCGCGGAAGCCGGGCCCCCCGGCGCAGTGAGGTGCGGCCGGACCGAGAGCAACGCTCCGGCGATCGCGACCGCGTTGTCTATCCCTTGGACGAATGCGAGGTTCGGCAGCGAGTCGCGGATCTCCCGGCCGATCTCCGTGACGTTGGTGGACGTCATCGAGAACAGCGCGACAGGCACCTGTGCCCCAACCGTCCTTCCTCCGGGGAAGGAGTCGTCGAACAACCGGAGGGCTCGTTCCTTGTGCGGCGCCCGCACTCCGAGCAACTCCTCCTGCAGCAACACCATTCCGACCGCGGGGTCGTCGGCCATCGCCTCGACGCACGCCACCAGGTTCGCCGGGTCGGAGAGGCCGGCGTATCCACTGTCGAGCGGGTTGCTGACCTCCATGTCCGGCCCGATGATCTTGGATATCCGCTCCTGGGTCGCCTCGGCAAGCGAGGCAAGCTCGACCCCGTGCAGTGCGGCGCTGTCGAGGGCCAGCTCTCGCACGCCGCCGGACACCGCGACCACACCGACGCTGCCGCCGGACGGGGCCGGCACCCGCGACAGCAGCTCGCATGCCTCGACCGCGACGTCGAGCGACGGCACGACAACCACGCCGTGCGCGGCCGCCACCGCCGTGAAGGCGGCGAACGATCCGGCCAGGGCGCCCGTATGGCTGGCGGCCGCCAGCCGGCTCGCCTCCGACCGGCCGACCTTGAGCGCCACCAGGCGCTTCCCACGAGCGGCGAGTTCGTCGCACGCCGCGAAGAAGGCGTCCCGGTCTCGCACGCTCTCGACGAAGGCCGCCACGACGCGGACCTGGTCGTCCGCGGCGAAGTACCGGATGTAGTCCGCGGTGGTGAGAGCGGTCTCATTGCCGCTGGAGACCATGTAGCGCACGCCGACGCCGCGGCTGACCAGCGCACGGTGCAACGCCGTGACGACGCCTCCGCTCTGGCCGACCACAGCCACCGGACCATCCTTGATCTTGTCCAGCCGGGAGTCGGTCGTCGTGACCATTCGGGCGACTGCGGAAATGTTCCCCAGGCAGTTCGGCCCGGAGATCGCCATGCCCGTCTCGTCGGCAATCGCTCGCAGCTCTGCCAGCTGGTCCGCGTCCAGCCCGCTTGAGAACACCGTCGCGCTCCGCGAGCCGGCCCTCGCCCCTTGACGCACTGCTTCGACCGCATGCTTCGCCGGGATCAGGACGATCAGGTGGTCGGCCGGCTCCGGGAGGTCGCTGGGGCTCGCGTAGCAGATGTCGCCCCAGACGATCTCCCGGTTGGGATTCACCGGGTGCACCACGCCGGCGTACCCAAACCGGCGCAGGTTGTCGCGGATGCGCTGAGGCCACCCGCCAGGCCGCTCGCTGGCCCCGACGATGGCGATCGACGACGGGTGCAGCAAGGCGTCGACGGCGCCGGTGCGGGGTGGTGAGAACTCGGCCATCAGGCGTTGACCTGGGGAGCCGGGCCGAAGCCGGGGCGGTACTCCTTCTTCAAGAAACTCTCGATGCCGTCAATGCCCCCACGCTGGCTCTGCTTCCGGATGAGCTGGTCGCTCTTGGCCGTCAGCCACGAGAGGGCCTCTTCGTGCGAGATCCGGCGCAGGTCGACCTGCTTGAAGGCCTCCTTGCAGGCACGCAGGGCGAGCGGGTCCTTGGCCTTCAGCTCTTCGGCGATCTCGTAGACCGTGTCCATCAAATTGGCGCGCGGCACGGACATCGTCGTGAAACCGATGTCGCGCGAGGTCTTACCGTCGAACTTGCGGCCGGTCAGGATGTAGAAGAGCGCCTGGCGCGGGATCATCGCGTCGGCCACGATCTTTGCGACCATCCCGCCGGGAATGTGGCCGAAGTTGATCTCCGACAGGCCGAACGTGGCCTCGTCGGCCGCGATCGCGATGTCGCACGACGCCACCACGGTGAAGGCCCCGCCGAAGCAGTAGCCGTTGACCGCGGCGATCGTCGGCTTCGGGAAGTGATTGAGGATCCGATAGCGCCAGTCATGGGAGTTCTTGCGGGCCGCCTCGCGCGCCGCGGGCGTGTCGCGGATCTCGTGGAAGTACTTCTTCAGGTCCTGACCGGCGCAGAAGGACTCGCCGGCGCCGGTGATCACCAGCACCGCCGTCTCGTCGTCGTGCGCGAGTTCGGTGAGCGCCTGGACCATCTCCGCGTGCAGCTCAGGGCTCATCGCGTTGCGCTTCTCTGGACGGTTGAGGGTGAGGGTGGTGACACGGTCCTTCTTGTCGATCAGAATCGTGTTGTACAAAGCTCCCCTACTTTCGCTAGTCGATTCGCTCAACCAGGCTGATCGCCGGCATTTTTCTTGCCTTTCTGTTCGGTCCGCTCTCACCGCAGCGTGATGTTCACCGCGCGCTCCCGGCCGTAGCTGAGGAGCTCGTCGAGCGAGCTTTCCTTGCCGATTCCGCTTTGCTTGAATCCACCGAACGGCGAGCCTGACGGTCGCCTGCCCGTCCCGTTGACGGTGATGTAGCCCGACTCGATGCGGCGGGCGGTCTTCAGGGCCAGCGAGATGTCGTTGGTCCAGACGTTGCCGGTGAGGCCGACGTCGAGTCCGTTCGCGTCGTCGAGCATCTGCTCGTAGTCGGTCCAGCGCAGCACCGAGAGCACCGGGCCGAAGATCTCCTCTCGAGCGATCCGCATCGTCATGTCGACGTTTCCGAACACGGTGGGCTCGACGAAGAATCCGCGGTTGACGCCGGTGGGCAGGCCCCCGCCGTACAGCAGCTTGGCACCGTCGTTTCGTCCGGCCTCGATGAACTCCAGGACCCTGTTGTGGTGCGCGCGGAAGGCCAGCGGCCCCATGTCGGTTCCGGGGTCCAGCGGATCCCCGACCTTCAGGCCAGCGACCGCCTCGACGAGGTGCGCCACGAAGTCGTCGTAGATGTCCCCGTGCACGAACGCACGCGAGGTGGATCCGCAGGACTGTCCCATCGAGCGGGCGAAGTTCATCGCGCCGACGGCGCCCCTCGCGGCGTCCGCTGGGTCGGCGTCCGGCATGACGATCAGAGGATTCTTGCCACCCAACTCCAGGCTGACGTGCTTGATGTACGGCGCTCCCAACTCGGTGATGCGGGCGCCGGTGGCAACGCTGCCGGTGAAGGCCACTCGCGGCACCGCTGGGTGACCTGCGAGCAAGGCACCCACCGTCGCGCCTGGGCCGGTGATGATGTTGTAGACGCCAGCCGGAAAGACGTCCCTGACCAACTCACCCAGGCGAAGTGCCGACAGCGAGGTCTGCTCTCCCGGCTTGATGACAACCGGAGCGCCGGCGGCGAGCGCGGCCGCGCATTTCCCGGCGGCGAACTTGATCGGATGGTTGAACGGGACGATCCGCGCGACGACCGGGTACGGAACGAACTCGGTGAAGGTCACCGCGCCCGGACCGGACGGGAACGTGGTCCCCTTGGTCTCGCTCGCCAGGCCCGCGAAGTAGCGGATCTCAGCGACGGCGCTCGTCACGTCCGCACGCATACTCTTCACGGGCAGACCGGCGTCGAGCGCGTCGAGCAGCGCCAACTCCTCGCGGTGAGCATCGAGCACGTCGGCGTACACGTGCAGCACGCGCGCGCGTTCCTCCCACGGCAGTTCGCTCCAACTCCTGGATGCTCGCCGCGCCGCCTCGACGGCGCGGTGGACATCCGCGGTGGTCGCGACCGGCAGCGCTCCCATCCGCGCCTCGGTCGTCGGATTCTCCGACGGCATCGTCGCCCCGTCAGACGCCTCGACGATCTCGCCATCAATGAGCATTCCGCGGAGCGGAACCTCGGTTTCGTGGCCCTGATCCATGCTCACCTCTGCGCCCTGCGATCAGCCGATCCAACTGGCTCGACTGGACCCTACAACAAACCATTTGGTGGTATGACCATAAGCCCAAACCCCTGGAATGTCTCTACCCCGGGGGTGAGAAAATACGAGGAGGACGGCTGCGACGAAACGTTGCGCCGCAGGCACAACCGGTAATCGGGCGGGCCAGGCGGGGCTGTGGCTTGCGGCAAGCCTGCGACTTCTCGGCGACGGGGGACGGTCACCGTGGTTGGCGGGGAGCCACGCCCGCCGTACCAGCCACCGCCCCTTTCGAAAGCGTTCCTGCAAGGAACCGTGACCGATAGCGGCCCCGCCCTCCGCGGCCCGGACCTCTACCGCGAGGAGGACATCGACCTGGTCTGCGAGTGGGCGAGTCCGGCCGGCTGACCGGACCCACCACCGGAGCCGGTGATGCGACCACGCCGCAAGCAGCAGTTCGTCCGTCCGCTGTTACCGGACCGGCCGGCTCGTGTCGATCGACACGGTGGACTCTCCGCAGGACTACCTGGCCGTCGGCAAGCTCCTCGGGACCGGGCGATCGATCCCTGCGCCGGCGCCGTGGATCGGGCGGTCCCGCTCACTCAACGGATCCGGGCCAGCGGCTGAGGGTCGGACGGGGACCTCGGCCCGGTCACCCCCGGGACTCGTCCGCCACCAAGTCTTCGACCAGGATCGCCGCTCCTGGTCGGGCCTCGACGAAGACCGCCTCGCCGGGCTGGAGCCGCGCGTCGAGGTCATAGCTGCGGACGAAGACCGTGGCCGCACCCAATTTGACGGCGTAGTCCCAGGCGTCGCCGCGGAAGATGCCGCGCTCGACTGTGCCAGGCCACGAATCCGCAGAGATCCGCCGACGGTCGATACGCAGCCCGGATGGACGTATGGCGACCACTGTCGGCGATCCCGTCGGCACCGCCACCGGGGTAGCCACCTCCAGCGTGCTGCCACCGAGCCGCACCCGGACGGTCCCTTCACCGACAGCGACGACCTCACCCCGCAGTCGGTTGGACAGCCCGAGGAAGCGGGCCGTGACATGGCTCGTCGGTCGCCGATAGACCTCCTCGGGCGTGCCGGACTCCACGAGCCGGCCTTGATCCATCACGATCACCTGATCGGAGATCGCCAGCGCCTCCGCCTGATCGTGGGTAACAAAGACGGTGGTGATCCCGAGCTGCTGCTGCAATTGCCGGATTTCGTCACGCATCCGGTCCCGGAGTTCGGCATCGAGGTTGCTCAGCGGCTCGTCGAGTAGCAGGATCTTCGGGCGCCGTACCAGGGCTCGAGCGAGAGCGACCCGCTGCTGTTGACCACCAGAGAGCGCGGTGGCGCTGCGAGCCGCGTAGGCACCGAGACCCACGAGGTCGAGCGCTTCGGCCACCCGCTCCTTCTGCTCGCTCTTCGGCAGGCGCGGCCGCACCACGCGCAACGGGTAGCCGACGTTCTGCTCCACGGTCATGTGTGGCCAGATCGCGTACGACTGGAACACCATGCCGATGGCGCGCCTGTTGACCGGCACGAAGACGTTCTCCGCGTCGCCGAATGCCAGCTCGCCGTCGATCACCAGTCGGCCGGCCGTGGGACGCTCCAGCCCCGCGATCATCCGCAGGGTCGTGGTCTTCCCACACCCGCTGGGCCCCAGGAGGCTCACCAGCGAGCCGGCAGGGACCTCGAAGCTCACACCGTTCACCGCACCAACGGCGTTGGAGGCCTTCCCGAAGTTCTTACGCAGGACCTCGACCCGAATCACGCCAACCACACCTCTCTCACTGCACAGGAGGAGCGGGACGGCGCCCGCCCGTCGGGAACGGTCTACGACGTCCGGACGCCGAAGCGCCGGCTCAGGAGGTTGACGGCGCCGATCACCACGCAGGCCATCAGGGTCATGACGACGCCGAGCGCTGAGACGACGGTGAACTGGCCGTCGGACCACAGCTCGAAGACCGAGATCGACACGACCTCTGTCTTCTGGGTGTAGAGGAAGATCGCCGACGACAGCTCCCTGAACGAGATGATGAAGGTGTAGAGGAAGGAGGCCGTGATCGCCGGGACGAGCAGCGGCAGGTAGATCCGCCGGAACGTCCTCGCCCACCCGGCCCCCGATGCGAGCGAGGCCTCTTCGAGCTCGGCTTTGATCTGGCTCACGCCGGGGACCAGGTAACGCATGCCATAGGGCAGCGCATGCGTCACCATCGCGACCACCAGGATCGCGAGCGTTCCGTACAGCCGCACGGGGAGCGGCGCCACCAGGTACCAGTAAAGGGTCGACACGCCGAGGATGATGTTCGGCACGGCGATCGGCACCGCCGCGAAAGCGTCCAGAGTCGCCCTGCCCGGCAGCTGCGTGCGCACGATGACGTAGGCCGAGACCGCGCAAATGGCGGTGACAACCACCCCGGCAGCGAGGGCGATCTCCAGGCTGTGCGTCATCGCGCCCAAGATGCTGGACGAGTTGAACAACTCGCTGTAGTTGCCCCACGTGAGGTGCTTGATTTCCGCCGGATCCAGCGGCCGGTAGCTCGGGAGCAGCGAAGCCCAGGCCAGAATCAGCATCGGGAGGACGGTCGTCACGACGAAGAAGACCATGATCGCCAGTACCGCGACCCACCGCCAGCGGCCAAGATCAGTGAGTGTGGGCCGGTAGCCCTTGCCCGTGATCGTCCCTCGTCCCTCGACACCACCACCAAGGCGCCGAGCTGCCCAGAGCCCGAGCACGGCGATCACCAGGACGATGACGCCGATCACCGAGACCGACCCGTAGTCCGGCGGGAACGAGCGCAGCGACGTGAAGATCTCGGTGGAGAACACTCGTTTGTGGGCCGCGGAGCCGATGAGCTGCGGCACCTCGAACGAGGACATCGTCTGCACCAGCATTAAGAAGATCGCGCCGAGGACGGCGGGACGAATCAGCGGGAAGGTGATCGTGCGGAAAACCGTCGCCGGGCGTGCTCCCGAGGCTGCGGCCGCCTCCTCGAGCGAGGAATCCATCGACGAGAGCGACGCGACGCCCATCAGGAATGCGATGGGCGCGACATGCATCGACTGCACCAGGATCATGCCGTGCATCGAGTACAGGTCGAACGCCGGCAGGCCAAGGTATCGGAGCAGCACGTTGACGGGACCGGTGTCGGGGGCCAAGAGCAGGCCCCAAGCGACCGTGTTGAGGATGCCCGGGATGATGAGCGGCACCAATGAGGCGACCAGTGCGAAACGTTTGGCCGGCGCGTTGGTCCGCACATAGACCCAGGCCAGCGCGAAGCCGACGGTGACCGAAGCGAGTGCGACGCCCCCGGCGTAGGTCAGCGAGGTCACCAGGGTCTCGCGGAACGCCGCGTCGGTCAGTGTGCGCTGGTAATGCTCGAGAGTCCAGGTACCGGTCGTGCCGAGGAAGTCCGAACGCAGGCTCGAGTAGAGCATGGTCACCAGCGGCACGATGGTCAGGTAACCCACCACGAGCACGGCCACGATCGACACAACGGACTGCGTGCTCACCCGCCGTCGGAGCCAGGTCACAAGGGTACGCGGTCCCGCTGAGGCGGTCCCCGCCTCAGCGCGCTGCAGCGTGGCCATCGAAGTCGTCCAGGCTCAGGTCGGCACGGGGGTAGGCGGCTCCGCTCTGCGAGATGCCCATCGCGACGCAGGTTTCCGCGAACCGGATGCCGACCGACTTGGTGTTCAGCACGGGGACGCCCACCTGCCTGCTGAGCGACTCGGGGGAGACGACGTACGGGATCAGGGCGCCACCCAGCGGGATGATGATCTCGGCCCCATCGCGCTCGACCTGTTCCTTCATCACGGCTACCGCCAGCGACTCGATCTCCTCGCGCCGGGAGACCAGGTCCTGACCGTAGACCTGAATCGGACGCACGCTCGTCACGAACCGGTCCATCGCGTAGCCATTGATCAGCCGCCAGGTATAGGGGACGTGCCCGTCGAGCGGCACCATCACCCCGACCCGGGTCGCGAGCGTCGTCGCCACGTGCAACGACGTACGGAACAGCCCGACGACCGGGATGCCGACGGCCAACCGACCCGCCTCGACCCCGGGGTCGAACGTGTTGCTCTGCACAACGGCGTCGTACCCCTGGACCTGCGCCCACACAATCTTTCGGACCAGCGCCGGGGTCTCGAGCGCATGGTGCAGACCCGTGAGCACGCTCTGCTCACCCATCCGCTGGAACACGCGAGAACCGGCAAAGTCGTCCGGGTAACACAGGTCGAGTTCGGTACCCGGCGACGCGTAGCCGCGCAGCAGCTTCTCCACGCGCTCGTGCTTGTCTTGGTCCCCGGTGAGGGGAGACTGGCTCAGGAACATAATCTTCATGGCGCGCCTCAGGGGTTAACCGCTTTGTCGAACTCCGAGCTGAGTTTGTTGTACTCGTCCGGCGGGCGCGACGGGTCGGCCCAGGCCGGTGTCCAGGTCTTGGGGTCCCATAGCGTGGTGTTGTTACGGACGTCCCCACGGATCGAGATCTTTCCCGCGGCGTCGACGACGACCTGCTGGCCCTCGGCTGACAGCAGCCAGCTCTGGAACAACATGGCAGCGTTGCGGTGTGGGGGATTCTTCGCGAGGCCCGAGAGTGTCAGCACGGCCGGCAGTGGGTTCGAGTTCACGAAGTCGGTCCGGGTCGGGTCGGTCTTCTTGAACGCCGCCGAGGCGGGTCCGTACGCTGCCACGGCAGCCAGGGTCTCGCCCGCCTGCATCTCGGTCAGCTGCTGCGTGTGGTTGGGGGTGATCCGCGGCGAGTTCGCAGCGAGTGCCTTGACCAGTTCCAGGGCTTGGTCGTGTCCCATGCTGGAAACGAGGCTGTCGTACCAGTCGACGGACTCGGGATCGATCGAGAACGTGCCCTTCCACTCCGGCTTGGTGAGGTCCTGCCACGTCGTCGGGGGTGTGAGGCCCGCCGCCTTGACGGCCTGCGGGTTGTACGCGAGGACCGAGGTATTGATGTACACCACACCCTCGTAGCCCTCGGGGAGGGTCAGCCCGGAGGGCAGCGCGGGAAGGCCCGCGACACGGAAGCCTTGGAGGGCACCAGCCTTCTGCAACTGTCCGATGTAGGTGGCGTTGCCCGAGACCACATCGGCGTTGAACTGACCACCGCGCTGCTCGGTCAGGATCCGGCTGGAGAGCTGGTTGGCGCTGAGGCGCAACGTGGTCACCTTGATGCCCGGATAGGCCTTCTGGAAGGCGCCGATGATGGGCGCGCTGTTCTCCTTGGTGAACACGGTGTACCAGCTGACCTCGCCCTCCTTGGCCGCAGCGTCGGCCAGTTCGTCCATCGTCTTCTCGGGCCAGATCTCGGCCGCGGCGCCGGCGTTACTGTTGTCACCGCCGCAGGCGGCGAGGCCCAGTCCCATCACCAACGTCAGCGCCAGGAACGCCGCCCTGGGCGCCGCGAGGTGCCGCGCCCTGCAATGAAGCTTCATGTGATCCGTCCTCGAGTGAGTGGGAGAGAGGGTCATGCCAGGTGGGAAGGCTGGGCCGGCGTCGTCATGAGCCGGCCGTACGCCGGCCGGTCGACGTGATTGCCCACCATGTTTAGCGAGTACCAGATCTTCGCCTGCTGGCCCGCGACAACTGCCACCCCGAACTCGCGTTCGATGTCGGCGACCAGCGGCGCCACCAGCCACGCACCACCGGCGATGAACACGCAGTCGGCATCCGGGTGCTGGCGCAACGCCCGTTCGACCAAGCGGAGCGCCACGTCGACCCCCTGCTCGAAGCTGCTCTTCACCTGGTCGGCGGTGTGGGCTTGAGCAACCGTGCCGACCAGATTGACCCCCGCCGACGCGAGCGAATCCGCGACGCGCGCGTTGAGCTGGTCGTCCCACTTGTTCGTCATCACGACCCGCTGTGCGCCAAGGGCTCGGAAGGCAGCGTTGACGGCATCGATGCTGGTGCCGCCGCGCAGGCCAAACTCGGTCCGGCAGCGCTCCCGGAACTCCGCAGAGTAGTCCGGGCCGAGGTTGTAGAGCATCGGCAGGCCACCCAGGACCACGAAGTCCACCCGACGCTTGGCGAGCTGTGCAAGACAGCGCGTCAGGTTGGAGTCGACGGCTTGGCGAGCCGCGTCCCCGGAGAAGCCGGACAGCCCGATGCTGATCATCGAGGCGATCGCGTTGTCGGGCGCCAGGCGATAGAACTCGTACGGGCAGGTGTCGATGATGTCGAGCGGGTTGACGTAGCCGATGCGGCACGTCGGCAGTTCGACGCGATGCGGGGCTTCCCCGGCGGCGGGGGTTATGTCGACCATCCGATATGTCCTCTCAGAGTCCTTGACTCCGTGTGATGCGGTAGGCGGCGCCCGACAGCGCGACGATCGCTGCGGTGACCACGACGCTGAACGCCGCGAGCTCGGTCACTGCCCCGTTCTGGTACAGGTCGAAGATCGCCACGGAGATGACCTGGCTGTCGGGCCCCGACAGCAGCAGAGGAATGGCGAGCTGGCTGCTGCTGTTGAGGAACGTGAAGATGAAGCCTCCGGCCATCGCCGGCAGGGTCAGTGGGAGCACCACGCGACGGATGCGGGCCCAGAATGCCGCCCCGCTGGTGCGGGCGCTTTCTTCCAGATCGGGATGCATCTGAACGATGCCCGCATGGGCATAGCGCATGCCGTACGGCAGGTATCGCATGGTGAACGCGATCGCCAGAATCCAGATGGTGCCGTAGACGGGGATCGGCGACGCTATGTAGGTCCGGAGGACGGCGATACCAGCCACGACGCCCGGGACCACCAGTGGAAGCGAGGCCAGCAGGTCGAGGCCACGCCGACCGCGAATCGAGGTACGCGCCATCACCCAGGCCGCACCGAGTGAAATGGCCATCACTGCCACCCCGCTCACCACGCTGACCACGAGGGTGTTGCCGACCGACCGGACGATTCCGGACCGCCCGAGCGCACTGGCGTAGTTGTCCAGGGTGAGGCTCTGGAGGGCCTCCCAGGACACCGTTCGGTAGTAGGGCAGCAGCGAGGCCCAGACCAGGACCAGCAGCGGGGCCAGCACCAGCAGGAGCGTCGCCCACGAAATGATCCCGCCGACGATGCGCAGCCGGCCGAGGTCCACCACAGCCGGCCGGAAGCCCTTGCCGGTGACGGTCGCGAACCGCTCGCCCGAAGCAGTCTGCCGGCTGTAGCCCCACAGCAGCACCGCGACCAGGACGATCAGGATCACGGCGTACGCCGACGCCGAGCCGTACTCGGGCACCAGACCGCTCTTGATCTGCAGGTAGATCTCGGTGGTCAGCACCTTGACCCCACCGGGGATTCCGATCAGTGCCGGGGCCTCGAATGACTCCAAGGTACGGATCAGGCTCAGCATCAGGGCGGCGAGCGCGCTGGGGAGCGCCATCCGGATCGTGATCCGGCGGAAGACCGTCCACCGGGACGCGCCGGACACCAGACCCGCCTCCTCCAAGCTCGGGTCCATGAACTTGAAGGGCGTGACCATCAGCAGGAAGACAACCGGCGTCCACGAGAGGCTCTCGACGAGCACCATGCCGCCCATCGAGAAGATGTCAAAAAAACCACCCTCGAGCCCGATCCGATGCGCCAGGGTGTTGATGAGCCCGGCGTCAGGCCCGAAGAGCATGATCCAGCCGATGACGTTGATCACGCCCGGCGCGGCCAGCGAGACGAAGGCCGCGACGTAGATCGCGCCCTTGCCCGGGGTGTTGGTCCGTTCCACGAGCCAGGCGAGCCCCGAACCCGCGACGATGGCGATCGCGGTGCTGCCCCCGGCGTAGATCAGCGAGTTCTTGAGCAGTTCGAGCGAGGCGACGCCATCCGACAGGATGCCTTGGAAGTTCTCCAGCGAAACAGGCCCCGGTCGCAGGCCGTCCCAGCTGTGCATGCTGGTGCTGACCAGGAAGACCAGCGGCGGGACCACCAGGATCACCAGCAGCGATCCGACCACGGTGGCCACCCACGTCTCCGCTTGGGGCAACGGTGGCCGCACCAGGGACCGCGTGCGGACGACTGGACGCACGACCGACATCAGCTCGGCTCTCTCTTCGTCCGTCATTTCAGGAGCAGATCGCGCATGTCTTTTTCCCACTGCGGGAACGCGCTCGAGTAGTCGTCCCTGGTGTCGATGTAGATCTTCTGGAAGGACTTGTCACCGGCCATGTCGGTGCGAGCGGAGTCGTAGCCCTTCGAACGGTAGATCTCCTGGCCCTCCTTCGAGAGCGCGAAGTCGACATAGAGCATGGCGGCGTTCGGATGCGGCGCGTTGACCGCGAGGGCGAGGGCTGTCGGTACGGCGATCACCGGTTCGACCGGCTGCCAGGCGATGGGCGCGCCCTTGGCCTGGCTCACACTGACGTGCGAGTTGTAGATGGTCGGCGAGAGCGCGACCTCGCCGGACACGATGAGGTCGGCCAGCGCCCGTCCCGACACGTTCTGACCCCGGATGTCCTGCTTGGACATCTGCTGGACGAACTCCTTGCCCTTCGTGAGCTCCAGCGCGGCGATCCATCGCACGCCAGTCGCGCTGGTGGGCAGGACGATCTTCCCCTTCCACCTGGGGTTCAGGAGGTCCTCGACCGTCCGCGGAACGTCCGTAGCGGCGACCAGCTTCGTGTTGTAGCCGAGCCCGAGGTAGGACTCGCGGACGCCCACATAGTGGTCGCGTACCGCGTCGGCGGCGTACGCGCCTTCCTCGGGCGAGGTGAACTTGGAGAGCAGCCCGGCATCACCGAGCGCGCCGAGCGCGCCGGTCGTGGTCTCGATGATGTCGACGGTGTGCCGACCGCCCGAAGACTCCTCGGAGATCCTCCGGGCAAGGTCGGAGGAGTCACCCTGAGTCACCTTGATCTTGATGTCCGGGTACTTCTTCTCGAAGGCAGCGACAATGGCGTCGGTGATGTCACCGGTCGGGTTGGTGTAGAGCTCGAGCTCCCCCTCCTTCTTCGCGCCCTCGAGCAACTTCGCCTGACGGTCCGCCCCGGTGTACGTCGCGACGGCCAGCACGTCGGCGGACCCCGTCGCGGACCCCTGGTCCCCCGAGCCCTCACAGGCAGCGAGGAGCGCCAAGCCAACCATCCACGCACACACACATGCGACGGCGCGAGGCTTCCTCGCCGCACTCCTCGTCAACCGACTCATGGCTCACGTCTCCTCCGGGGCAGCCACTGCTCAAACCAGGACTACGTTGGACTGATGGAAATATGGACTATCCATTACGGAGTTGATTGCTATCACACATGGCGGCCGATAGGAAGAGCGCCGTCCAGTTCAGAGGCCCAGCCGACGCCGACGCGGCCACAAGGGGAGCGGGCTCCCCGCACCTGCGCCGACTTCCAGCGCTCCCAGGCCCACGCCCTGCCGGCCTGCGACTTCCTGGAAACGGTCACCCCGTTCGTGGCGCGGATGTACGGGTTCGCGGTGATCGAGCACGCCAATCGGCGGATCCGGATCCTGGGTGCCACCGCCCACCCGACCGCATCCTGGATGGCGCAAGCCGCGAAGAATCTGATCATGGACCTCGAGGACGGCGGCTGCCGGGCGCGGTTCCTGATCCGGGACCGGGACGGGAAGTTCACCGAACTGTTCGACGCAGTCCTCAAGGATGCGGGAACCGAAGTCGTCTCAGCGGCGTAGAGGCGCACCCGTACATGATGGGCGGCGGCTGGCGCATGCTCGACATCGTCGACGTGCTCGAGCAGGACCTCGAGGTGCCGGTCCTGCACACCGTCCCGGCCCGGGTGTGGCACACGCAGCGCCACTTCATGGTCGGCGAGAAGCGGACCAGCTTCGGGCGCCTGCTCGCCGAACTACCACCGTTGCTGGCGGTCTCTGACCGCCAGCGACCTGCTGATCAGCAGAACGGGGTGCCGCCTTCAGACGGCCCCCCGTTGCGCTTGCTGATCACTTCCAGACATAGTCCGGGTTCGTGTACGCCTCGTCCGGCATCAGCGTGGTCAGGCCGCGCTCGGCCAGTTCGCGCTCGAACATCGCACGCACCTCGGGGTCCTCGGCGACGTACTCGATCTGGTCGTTCGCGTTGACGACCTTCTCGGTGTAGCCGTTCAGCTGGATCGGGGGGTGGATCGCCAGGTAGCGGGCGGGGTTCGCGCCGAGGTTGAAGTGCTGGTGGAACCACCGGTTCGGGGGCACGAACATCGAGCCCTCCTGCCAGCGGACGATCACCTTCTCGCCGCCCTCGGGCCACATCACCGAGTAGCCCTCGCCGCCGGGGATGAGGATGGCGCGACCGGGACCGTGGCGGTGGCCCTTCTTGTAGGTGCGGGAGGCAAAGACGGACATGTGCGCACTCATGTCGGTGCCGGCGAACTGGATCCGGACGGTGCGGCTACCGGCGCCCCGCTCCTCGTTGGTGTCGAGCCGGTCCCAGGCGAGCATGTCGGGGAACAGGCGCCCGTACCAGTAGGCGACACCCTTGCCGCGCTGCCCGTTGATCCACCGGTACCCCTCGCCGCCCGGCACGGTGCGGGCGTCGGAGTAGGCGTCGCCGTCGGCGGTGATCGGCGCCGGCAGCCGGTAGGGGTTGTTGAGGAAGTAGTCGGGGTCGGTGACGACCGACAGCGCCAGCGGCAGGTACGTGTAGTGCACCAGGCGGACGGTCGTGTCGCCGCTGAGGTTGCGGAACTGGCGGGTGGTGTTGGCGGGAACGAGGAACATCGCGCGCGCCGACCACTCGAAGGACTGCGAGTGGCCGCTGCCGTCGGAGACCTGGGTGCTGCCGTTGCCCATCAGGACGTACACGACCTCGTCAATGCCGACCTTGTACGCCGGCAGCGTCGCGCCCGGAGGGATCTCGGTGACGCGGGTCTCGCTCACGCCCTCCTGGCCCATCAGTTGGACGAAGGCGGTGTTGCACTGCCGCTCCTCCCACCAGCCGAGTTCGACGGTGCGCAGGTCGGACACCGCATAGCCGGTGTGGATCGGGACGCCGCGGCTCTCCATCCACTCGTCGTAGACGAACCTCGCCCGCGGCTCGACCGCAGCTTCGACACTCATCGCTTGCTCTCCTTCTGGTTGCTCGCCAGGACTTGGGTTCGGGTTGATCGCTATCGCGTCAGGAACGTCAGGGATTTCACCGTCACCGGGACGGCGCCGACGGCGCCGAGCGGGCGGCCGATGTCGAGGTAGTCCAGCTCGCCGACCGCGACGCCGTCGACCGCCACGAGCGGACCCGCCCAACCGACTTCCACCCGCAGGATGCGGCCCAGCGCGTGGGCGACGTCGGCGTCGAGGACGACGTAGAGCGGGCGCGCCGGGTCGGCCACCTTGACGAGTTCCTCGGCAATGCCGCGCAGCAGCCGGTAGTCCGGATCGGCCGTGACGGCGAGGGCGTACGCCACCTGCGGGGCATGCCCGTCGATCTCGAATCGCCGTGCGGTGGCCGCGAGCGCCTCGGCCAGCCCGGCGGACTCCCCCGCCGTCGCTGCCACCACCTTGAGGCCGGCCACGGGCAGGACGCCGTCGTCGAGGAAGCTGGTGATCCCGCTGGCCTGGACGCTGTGCTGCCCGGCGCCGAGGACGGTGGCCCGGATGCCCTGCGCCGGCTCGATCACCTGCGCGCCCAGGCCGCTGGCGGCCAGCCGCTTGCGCAGCTCTGTGCCGAGCCGGAGGCCGAGGTCGCCGAAGTCGCCGGTCTCGCGTCCGTAGATGTGCTCGGACACGCCGCCGGAAAAGACGATGGTGCCGATGTCGTCAAACGTCTCGGCCGGCAGCTCGCCGGTCACCCAGAGGCGGTGGAGCAGTTCGTCGCGGGGCTGTCGGTCGATGACCTGGAGCACCAGGTCTGCCATCAGACCGGTCAGCGCGTCGAGGACGGGTTCGTCGATGACGTCACCCACGTCCGCGGACGAGCCGAGGAGGTCCAGCATCCACCGGCCGGGCGGCTCGACACGGGTGAGTCGGCAACTGCCGTCGAAGGCGACCAGCCTGGCCCCGACGCTGAAGGCGCCGGTGTGCAGAACCTCGCCCGCCGACACGACCGACAGCTTGGTCGTACCCCCGCCGATGTCGACGTTGAGGACACGCTGGCCGGTAGCGGACAGTGCCACGGCGCCGGATCCGTGGGCCGCGAGCAGCGCCTCGTAGTGCGGGCCAGCCGCTACGCAGATGAAGGCTCCGGACCGGGCGGCAAACGTCGTCGCGAGCTCTTCGGCGTTCGGCCGGTTCGCGGCCTCGCCCGTCACGATCATCACGCCCGTGTCGATCTCGACCGGCGTGAAGCCGGCCTCTCGGTACGCGGCGTCGAAGAAGCCCTGCAGGGCTGCCGCATCGATCAGCGAGTCGTCCCGGTAAGGAGTGAGCGTGACCTGCGAGCGGTAGAGTTCCGTGCGCTCGGCGACGACGAACTGGTTGGACAGTTCGACCCCGAGCCGCTTGAGCACCAGCCGGGAGATCGTCAGATGCGACGTTGCCGAGCCGACGTCGAGGCCGGCCGAGTGCAAGGTCAGGCGCTCGATGCCGTCCATCTCCTCGGCGTCCTCAGGTACCGGCTCGGTCTCCCACGCATGGCTGTGGCCGTGATCGTCGTGATGGCAGTGGTGGTGGTGGCCGTGATCGTGGTGGTGGCCCTGGTGGTGGTGCTCAGACATGGGCCGCCTCCTGCGTCGCGGCGGGATAGGAGCGCACTGCGTTGGGCCGGGACAGCACACCGGCGGCGATGGCAGCCGTGGCGAGCCCTTCGGCGGTCAACGCGGCGACCGGGCCGATCACACCGGCCACACCACCGACGAGGGTGTCCCCCAGTGCCAAGCCGCCACGGGAGGACATCTGGTAGATGGCCGTCACCACGCCGCGCAGCTCGTCCGGGGTGTCCAACTGGATAGCCGCGTGGCGGATCGTCGTCACCTTGGCGTCGGACCCCTGCGAGCAAGGCGGCGAGGAACGCGTCCGGCTGCTCGCGGCCATCGGGTACAGCGCCTCGATCGTCCTGCTCGGCCAATCCGACGTGGCGGCGATCGGGCCGAGCAGCGTGACGAGGTCACCCTCCTCCACGACGAAGCTCACGTCGTTGAGGGCGAAGACACGGCCGCCGGTCTCGGCGCTGCCCTTGCGGCCCCTGTGCTGACGCTCACCGTCAAACGTCTTGCGCAGGCTCGCGTCCAGCATCGGCCTTCCTCTCGCCATCGGTTAGGTCTTATGGACTGACCATAGTCATGCTGTCGGGCCACCACAACACCCCGTGCATGAGCCCCGTTCCGGAAGCCCGTCGCACTCGCAGCTGGGGGTTCACAGCATCGTTAGGGCGTGATACAAACCACGTGGCATGACCATTAGACCTTCAACTCAATGACGTGCGAGGTCGCTACCTCGGACGAGCACGCCGGCGGAACCGTCCCAACTACAACGAAAGTGGTTGAAATGCATATCCATCTCCGGACCGCCACTGTCATCTCCGTGATCTCCGTGGCCCTCACGTCGTTGCTCACCGCCTGTGGAGGCAGCAACGGCGAGGCAGGCGGGGAAACCAATGCCGCCGCCACCGCCTTCACCTACACCGGCAGCGACCGCGACACCTACCTCGCCGACTGCGCCAAGAAGGAGGGCTCGGTCACCTGGTACACCTCGCTCGCCGGCGGCGTCATCGACGACATGATCAAGGCCTTCAACGAAAAATATCCGGACGTGAAGGTCAAGACCTTCCGCGGCGACGAGAGCGACATCACATCGCGTGTCGTCCAGGAGAGCCAGGCCGACCGCCTGCAGGGCGACATCCTCGAACTCTCCTCCGATGCCTACCGGGAGCTCGCGGACATCGGTGCCCTGGCGACGTTCACGAGCCCGGTGACGGCAAAGTACTCCGAACGCTTCACCCTCAAGAACGACGAGGGCAAGATCCTGGGCATCGGCGACCGCGCGTCGTACGTCTCCTTCGCCTACAACACGAACAAGGTGCCCGACGCGGACGTCCCGAAGACGCTGGACGACCTCCTCAAGCCGGCGCTCAAGGGCAAGCTGGCGTTGACCGACAGCACCACGGGCGTGCGCTTCATCGGCAACGTGCTGACGACCCTCGGCGAAGACGCCGGAAAGGCATACCTCAAGAAGCTCGGCGAGCAGAACATCCGCATCGAGTCGGTGTCCGGATCCGCACTCGCCGGCCTGATCGCGAAGGGCGAGGTGGCCTCGTCGCCGGGCATCTTCCGTAACCACGCCCAGCAGCTGATCAAGGACAACTCCCCGATCAAGTGGGTGGCCATCGAGCCCGTGACCGCCAACGTCGGCTATGCCGGCGTCTTCGCGAAGGCGCCGCACCCGTGCGCGGCAATGCTGCTCACCGACATGCTGCTCAGCGAGGACGGCGGCAAGATCTACGAGAAGAAGCAATACCCGCGGCCCGACGAGGACCTCGGCTTCAAGTCGTGGGTTCCCGACGAGACCTACAAGACGGCGAAGGACTACGAGAAGGCGTTCACCACCTGGCAGGAACTGTTCGAGAAGACCTTCAGCTGACGGGCAACTCGACCGCAGGCCGCGCCGGGACAAACCGTCCGGGCGCGGCCGTGGTGGAAGTGACGAGAGTGAGACCTCAATCATGACTGCGACCGCACCGACCACACTGCCGCGTGCACGAGCAACGCGGACGGGCTTCACGCTCCCCCGGTTCGGCTCCAACGCGTCGTTCTTCGTCATCGTCGTCGTCGCGGCGATGCTTGTGCTCCCACCGCTGGTCCTGATGATCTGGACGAGCTTCACGCCCGGCGGTTCGGTGACGGAGAGCGGCGCGATCAGCTTGGGCGCGTACCGGGATCTCGTCGCATCGGACAGTTTCAAGGACGTCGCGTGGGACACCGCCGTCTTCACGGTGGGCGCCAGCGTGCTGGCCCTCGCGCTGGGTAGTGCCATGGCGTGGTTCGTGGCTCGCACGAACATGGCGGGCAAGGGCCTCGTCTACGCCTGCGTGTTCTTCTCCTTCGCGATCCCTGGCATGATCGAGGCCACCGGCTGGATCCTGCTGTTCGGCAAGGGGGCCGGCATCGCCCGCGGGCCGATCGAAGACCTCATCGGCTGGGCACCGGTCGTCCAGAGCATGCCGGGCATCATCATCATCCAGGCTTGGTCCTGGGCGCCGATGGTCTTCCTGCTGCTGGTCGGCCCGTTCCGCGCTATGGATGCCAGTCTCGAGGAGAGCGCACTGACCTCCGGCGCTCGCCGATCCACTGTTCTGCGTCGCATCTCCGGCCCGTTGCTGGCGCCGAGCATTTTCGCAGTCCTGATCCTGGTCGTCGTGCGGGCCGTCCAGGCCTTCGAGATCCCGCTGTTCCTCGGCAGTTCGGCCGGCATCCGCACGTTCACCACCGAGATCTACAGCAGCCTGCGCAAGAGCTTCCGGCCGGACTACGCGACCGCGGCCGCGTTCGGAACGATGCTCGTCGTGGTGCTGTCCCTGGGTCTCTACCTGTACCACCGGGCGACCAAGCTCGGCTCGCGCTTCGCCACGGTGACCGGCAAGGCGTTCCGCGCACGCGAGGCCGATCTGGGGCACTGGCGATGGGTCGCCGGCGGAGTCACCTTCCTCATCCTGCTGGGCTACGTCGCCCCGGTCCTCGCGATGGTGATGACCTCATTCTGGCCACAGCTCGGTCAGGGCGACGGCCTCGGCGAGTTCACCATGAAGAACTACGAGCAGGTCGCGGACTATCGCGGCATCTGGGACGGGGTGACGAACAGCCTGTACGTCGGCGTCGTCTCGGCGACGTGGGCCACTCTGCTGTGCCTCGTCGCCGCGTACATCATCGTCCGCACGAAGGTACGGGGCCGACAGAGCCTGGACCACATCCTGTCCGTACCGATGGTGATCCCCGGAACCGTGCTGGGGCTGGCCTTCCTGATCACCTTCCTGCGGGTCCCGATCGGCATCTACGGAACACTCTGGATCCTGGTGTTCGCGTTCGTCGCCCACTACGCGCCGTACTCCATGCGGTACCTACAGCCGGCGCTGTTGCAGATCAGCCCGGACATCGATGACTCGAGCCGCGTCGCAGGCGCGGGCACGCTCACCGTCTTCCGGCGCATCCTGTTCCCGCTGCTGATGCCCGCCATCATCGGATCGTGGCTCTACGTCTTCTTCCACGCCTTCCGCGACGTATCGATCGCCTCGATGCTCTACACGGCGGCGACGCCGGTCGTCGCGACGCAACTGCTTGACATGTGGAAGGACGGCACAGCCGGGGCGCTCAGCGCCTACGGATCGATGCTCTCCGGCGCCAGCATCGTCATCGGCGGCCTGGCGTTCTGGCTCGCGAAGCGGTTCGGCTTCAAGCTCTGACGCCGCCACAAAAGAGCCCCGCCCGAGAGCTCGTCGGCGGGGCTCTTGCTGGGTCCCGAACGCTGTGCCAGATCACCCACGTGTCCACCGATGGCGCCCAGTGGATCACTGATGTGATCGACGAGCGCTGCCCGAACGCGGTCCGCGGCGCCGACCGCTACCATGTGGCGGCCTGGGCCACCGAGGCACTCGACCAGGTCCGCCGCGACGTGTGGAACACCGCCCGCGGCGGGAACGGGGCGATCCAGCGAGGTGTCCAAGGTGCTCAAGAACGCCCGTTGGCCACTGCGGAAGGACCCTGACGACCTGACCGAGGCCCAGCAAACCCAGCTGGACTGGATCGAACGCACCCATCCCCGTCTGCATCGGGCATGGACGCTGAAGGAACGACCGCGCGGGGCATTTCAGCTGTCCCGGCAGGGGTTCCCACGGCTGGCGGTCACCGCACTCGACCAGTGGATCGGCTGGGCGCGCCACAGCCGCATCCCCGCCTTCGTCGGCCTTTCCCGCCGCATCATGCGTCACCGCGCCGCCATCGAAATCAGCATCGAACACCAACTGTCCAACACCCTCGTGGAGCTGCGACTAGTGGTTGCTTTCCTTTGTAGGGCTGCCGACGATTGACCGTCGTGGGTAGCGTGTATCGGATCGGCGAGTTTGCCGAGCGGGTGGGCCGCTCGGTGAGCACGGTGCGTCGGTGGGAGGTGGAGGGTCGGATCGTGGCCCGTCGTCCAAGGACCTGTTGGCGGTCGTGCACACCTTCTCCTGTCGGCTGTACGGTCTGCGCCGCTACGAGAAGGAACTCGAAGGGGCGGTCCTGACCGTGGGAGATGACCGGTGAAGGTCACCCGCATCGCCTACTCCGCCCGACTGAACCCCGGCAAGTACGCGGCTCTGGTGGAGCAGGCCCGCCGGTTGGGCCGGGTGCGCAGCGAGGTGTGGCAGCGTTACGGCTCGGTCAACCGTGTCGGAGCCGGACTACGGGATCGACAGGTGCGGGATCGGTGGCTGGCGGACGGCACCCACACGCGGTTTGGTGCTGGCGAACGCGTGGAAGGAAACCGTCCGCGACGCGATGGCCGACATCGCGGCGAGCATGGAGGCGGCGAAGGCCGAGGTGCGCCGGGCGATCACCCGGCGCACTGACGATCCGGTGCAGCGGAAGCGGATATTCGCCGCGTTGAGGGCGGACCGGTGGTCTGGGGATCCGTTTCTGGCGCGGCAGATACGCCAGCACTGGAGGCGTGGGAAGAACGGCCACCCCGAGGGCGTACCGCGAACCTCGCCCGCCAGCTATGGGCAAGCCTCGCTGTGCTCGTTCGCCGCCGGCGACCCCCTGCCGACAGACGAGAACCACGGCCCGGTCACCGACCGCCCGACCGAGAAGATCTCCACCATCGACTATCACTTGATCACGCCAACCCACCCACGGATGTGTCAGTAGGGCCCTCTTTCGCGTGGGGCCGTGCGCTGCGGTCAGATGGTGATCTCCGGCAGTTCGACGACACTCTCGCCGTCGAGCAGGGCGGCGACGTTCGCGACGTTGATGCTGCGCATGAAGGTCCGGACGATCTCGCTGAAGTACAGCTTCCGGTCGATGTCGGAGGCCATCTCGACGGCGTTGTCGGTGTCCTTCTCGTACCAGGTGAACCGCATCTCCTCGAGCTCGCGGAGGGTGCGGCTGTCGGTCGGTCCGTTGTAGAGCGCCGGGCGCATCTGCTCCGGCTTGAGGCCCAGCTCGAGACCCAGCGAGAGCGCCTCGACGATGCAGACGATCTGACCCCAGTGGATCATGTTGTTGACCGTCTTGCCGATCTGGCCGTTCCCGGACGGGCCGAGGTGGTTGACGTGGCTGGTCCAGGGCGCGAAGACCGGCTCGAGGGCCGCGACGTCCTCCGCGGCACCGCCGACGAGCAGGTTGATCTCGCCTGCCCGGGCACCGCGCACGCCACCGGTCAGTGCGGCGTCGACGACCTTGATCCCGGCCGGGGCGAGTTCCTCGGTCAGGGCCCGGCAGGTCTGGGTGCGCACCGAGCTGTGGATCACGAAGTACGCGCCCGGCGAGGCGACCTCGGCGAACTCCAGCGCGACCGAGCGCACGTCCTCGTCGGTCGGGACGAACACGAGCAGCGCCCGGCACACGCCCAGGTCCGCAGGACCGGAGGCCGCCTCGCCGCCGTTGGTGACGGCATCGTTAAGGCGGCCCGGGTCGAGGTCCCAGCACAGCACGCGGAAGCCTGCCTCGGTGAGGTAGCGGACGATCGGCAGGCCCATCGCGCCCGCCCCCACGATGCCGACGGGGTCGGCAGTGGTCATCACCATCAGAACTCCTTAGGAATAGCGGGTTACTTGGTGCCCTCGACGTACGCGTCTACGGCGACGACGCCGCTGCCGGCGGGCATCACCAGGACGGGGTTGAAGTCGAAGCTCGAGACGGTCGAATCGGGGCCGGCGACGGCCGCGGACACGGTCGCGATGACGTCGGCGAGCGCTGCGACATCCCGCGGCTCCTGCCCCCGGGCGCCCTGCAGAACGTCCCAGCCGCGCAGCGTCTGCAGCAGCGCCGTCGCCTGCGCGGCGGACACCGGCGGTACGGCGTAGGCGACGTCGTGCAGCAATTCCAGGAAGATGCCGCCCAGGCCGAAGGACATGATCCGGCCGAGGATCGGGTCCGAGTGCATGCCGAGGAAGAACTCGGCACCGCCGCCGGCCATCTCCTGGATCTCGACGACGACCTCGTCGGTCACCGCCAGGCCGGCCATGCGCTCGAACAGCGCGGTCACGCGAGCCTCGAGGTCCTCGACGTCGGCGATGTTGAGCTCGACCAGCTTCAGGTCGCTCTTGTGGACAACGCCTGGGACGATGCCCTTCGCGACCAAGGGGAACGTCATCGTCGCGGTCGCCTCGACCGCCTCGGCGACGCTCATGGCCTGGACCGTCCTGGTGAAGGGCATCCCGGTGCGGCCGACCCAGTCCATGGTCTGCTGCCAGGACAGCGGCTGCCCCTCGGGCATCTCGGCCACCACCTCGGGCAGCGCCGTGAAGGCGCCGTCCTCGTTGATGTAGTGAGCGTCGCGGCGGTGGTGCTGCAGGTTGGCGAACGCCTTGATCGCGCCGTCGTAGCTGGTGAGGAACGGCGTCCCGAGCTCGGCGAACAGATCGAACCAGCGTTCCGAGGACGTCTCCGTCACGCGGGAGGTGAAGACACATTCGGCGCCGTTGGCGCGGATGTGCTCGGCTACCCGGGTGTACATCTCCTCGTGCTGCTTGGTCGGTGCGAGGGCGAGGTTGAGCCGCAGCGCGACGGTCGCGATGTTCGGGTCGGCGGCCAGGGCCGCCAGGCTCGCCCAGAACACCTCCGGCGCGGACGTCCGCGTGTTCCGGACGTCGAGCGGGTTGGCCAGGATGTTCGTCCGAGACAGCTGCTCGTCCAGGATCGCCTGGGTCTGGGGCGTGACGTCGCCGAGCTCGAGGTCGAGGTTCTCGGCCATGTCGCTGAGCAGCCCGCAGTCGCCGCCGGAGATGGTGGCCAGCGCGAGCCCACCGCCACGAGCCTCTGCCGACAGGCCAGCGCTGAGGGCGACGGTCTCCATGAAGTCGGTGAGGTCGTCGACGACCAGTGCGCCGACCTGACGGAATAGCGCGGACCACACCCGGCCCGACGTGGCCATGCGGCCGGCGTGTGAGGAGACGTTCTTCATGCCCCGCTCGGACTTGCCGATACTGAGCACGACGACGGTCTTGCCGGCCTGGTTGGCGTGCAACAGCGCCTGGGCCAGCGCCCGCGGCCGGGTCGTGCTTTCCAGGACGATGCCGAGGACGTCGGTCTCGGCGTCGTCGGCGAAGGCGCGGATGAAGTCGGCCAGGTCCATGACGGCCTCGTTGCCGACCGAGACCGCGGCCGCCAGGCCGATCCTACGGTGGGCGACCTGGTTCAGGACCAGGTTGAGCATGCCGCTGGACTGGAACGCCAGCGAGACCCGGCCCGCCGTCAGGCGCTCGGGGACCCGGCCGCCGACCCACGCCGCCACGCCGCGGGAGGGGGCGACGTAGCCGAGGCTGTTCGGCCCAAGCAGGGTCACCCCGTGGCGGGCCGCCTTATCGGCCAGGCGCGCCTGCCGGGCGGTGCCCTCAGCACCCATCTCGGAGTACCCGTCGGCGATGACCAGCATCGCGGGCACCTGAGCCTCGATGGCGTCATCGAGGACGGCGTCGACGCGCTCCACCCCGACCAGGGACACGACGAGCGAGGGCCGTCCGGGAAGGTCGGCGAGGCTCGCGTGGCAGCGCAGTCCGTCGATCTCGTCGTACTTCGGGTTGATTGGCATGACCTTTTCGGCCGGCAGGCCGAACTGCAGCAGGTTGGCGATCACGCTGGTGGAGTAGTGCTTGCCGGGCGAGGCTCCGACCACCGCGGCACTGCTCACGTTGAGCAGCGCCATCGGGTCCAGCGGTCGGGCGGCGGGAGTTTCGGTCGCGGTCGGGGATGCCATGGTCGTCCTGTTCGGTTGGGGCGGTCGGTACTCAGACGAGACTGACGCCGAGCCCGGGGGCGGTCGGAACAGTGATCCCGCCGTCGACCACCTCGAGCCCGGTGGCGCAGTCGTTCTGGAGGCGGGCGAACTCGCCGAGTTCGGCGAACGGTTCGAGGTGCGGCAGCGCGGCGGCGGCGTGCAGGGCGGCGGCGTTCATGATCCGGCTGCCGACGTGCGCGCCGATGCGCGAGGGGATGCCGTGGGCCGCGCAGAGGTTGGCGGCCAGCAGCAGCGAGTCGATGCCGCCGAGCTTGGACAGCTTCAGCGAGACCGCGTCGACCGCGTCCTTCCGCAGCATCGCGACGACCGCCTCGAGCGAGTCGGCGGCCTCGTCGGCCTCGATGGTCAGATCGGAGCGCTCGCGCACCCAGCGCAGCCCGTCGATGTCGCGCTGCGGGACTGGCTGTTCGAAGACCTGCACGCCGTACTTGTGGATTGCCTGCCCGAACGTCACCGCCTCCTTGGCGGTGTAGCTCTGGTTGGCGTCGACGGTCATGACGGCCTTGTCGCCCACCGCCTCGCGGATCGCGGCGACGCGGGCGATGTCCAGCGACTGCGGCCTGTTCTCGACCTTGATCTTGAAGTGGTCGTAGCCCTCGGCGGCCAGGCCGGCGGCGACCGCGGCCATCTCGTCCGGGGTCTTAAGCGCCAGGATGCGGTTGACCCGCAGGCTGACGTTCTCCGCGCCGCCGAGCAGCCGGTACAGCGGGACGCCGACGATCTTGCCGACCAGGTCGTGCCACGCCATGTCCAGCAGCGAGCGGACGGGCGCCGGCAGCTGCTGCTTCCATGGCGAACCGACCAGGCTGCGCCGGTCCAGCGGGCCGGCGGCGAGGATCGCCGGGACCTGCGAGCGGACCACGGCCTCCATGACGTCGATGTTGTAGCCCAGGTGCGGGACCTCGGAGGCGTACCCGAGCCCGATCTGCCCGTCGGCATCCTGCATTTCCAGCAGGATGCCGACGGACTCGGCGCGGGCGCCCAGCGCGAACCGCCAGGTCGGGTCGTCCTTGGGCATGACGACCCGGCTCACGCGGACGTCCCGAATGGCCGCCGTAACCTGCTCCGTCGAGGTCACGGTTACTCGGCGACCAGTTCGAAGCGGGGCAGGGTGAAGCCCTCTTCGGGGTGGTCCTCGAAGGCGATCTTCACGCGGCGGCCGATGTCCTTGATTGGGTCGGTTGGCTGCTCGCCGATGATCGTGGAGCTGATCACCGGGCCCTCGTCAAGCTCGACGAGGGCGTAGAAGTAGGGCACGTCCTCCTTGAAGCCGGCGTGGAACGCGTACTCGTGCCGGTTCATTGCGAAGATCCGGCCGTACCCGCTGGACGGCTTCCAGGACAGGTTCGCTGCGAACGGCTTGTTCTCGTGATTGCGGCAGTAGCACTTCGGCCAATACGCCGCGCCGCACTCCTCACAGGTCCACAGCAGCAGCTCGTGGCGCTTGAGGCCCTCCCAGAACTCGGCGCTGTCGGCGTCGATGTTCGGGCGCGGCTTGTTCCACTTCTTGGGTTCGGTCACCGTTACGCCTTCGTTCGTCATGTCAGTCCACCGTCAGGATCGTGCTGGTGTGAATCGAGCACATGCTCGGCGAGACGAGCTCGCCGCCGTGCCCCGTGGTCAGGGCGACCTTGGCGTCCTTGACCTGGCGGTCGCCCGCGGTGCCGCGCAGCTGCTGGACGGCCTCGGCGTAGCCGACGAGGTCGCCGAGGTGCCAGTTCGAGAGCAGGCCGCCACCGGTGTTCACCGGGATGCCGTGGCCGCCGGGCGCGGTGGCGCCGGACTCGACGTACTTGCCGCCCTGGCCCTTCTCCGCCCAGCCGTAGTCCTCCAGCTGCAGGAGCACCTCGCCGGTGAAGCAGTCGTAGAGCTGCGCGACGTCGATGTCGTTCAGGGTGATGCCGGCCTGCGCGAAGGCCTTCTCCTTGGCGGGAGCGACCGCCATGTGGGTGAGGTTCTTCTTCTCCCACCAGTACGACGCGGCGATCTCACCAAAGCCCTGACCGGAGACCCAAATCGGCTGCTGCTTGAGATCCTTGGCGCGCTCCTCGGTGGTGAGGATGAACGCGATCGCGCCGTCGGAGATCAGGCTGCAGTCGAGGCGGTGGTAGGGCTCGACGACCCACGGGGAGTTCTGGTGGTCCTCGATGGTGATCGGGCGGCCGTACATCTTGGCGTCGGGGTTGAGGCAGGCCCACGTGCGCTGGGCGACGGAGATTGCGCCGAGCTGTTCGCTGGTGGTGCCGTACTGGGCCATGTGGCGGGCGGCCATCCAGCTGTGATGGCTCGCGGCCCGGAGGTCACCGAGCGGCTTGCCCCAGTAGCCCTCCTTCTCCGCGTGCTGCATGCCGCGGTGGCCCTGCTTCTTGGTCTGCTCGGCCTTCGACCAGTCGTCGACGGCGCCGACGCAGACCACGTAGTTGGCCAGGCCGCGGTCCAGGAAGCCGGTCGCGGCAGCCGTCGCCAGGCCGGCGAGCGCGCCACCACGGCCGATCGTGAAGTAGAACTGCGCCTGCATTCCGAGGAACCGGGTGAAGGTGTCGCTGTAGCTGGCGCGGTCGCCACCGCCACCGGTGCGCCGCAGGTCGATCGCACCGTCGATGTCGCTGATCTTCAGACCGGCATCCTCGACGGCCAGGCGCGTCGCCTCGCTCGCCATCATGCGCTGGCTCATCCCCTGTGGCGGATGGACCTCAGCCAATCCGACCACAGCGATCCTGTTGCGTGTTGACATTCAGTTCTCCTCAGGATTCTTCAGTTGGAGGCTCGGAATGCTGGACCGTCCACGCGAAGCAGCCCTCGGGCCGGGGCCGGTGCGCCGCCGCGCGCAGGACGTCCGCGCTGCGCGTCCCCGGATCCGGATCGTGTGAATGGTTTGGCCATTAACCTATTAGGGCGGGGGGCTGCGTGTCCAGTGCCACATCCGAGATAGGCACCTGCCGCAGCCCGGGCAGCGGCGCCGCGACCGCTAGCGCGGAGACGGCGGCGGTCGCCATGCCGGCACGTGGCCCGGCGACGTCGCAGATCCACCCGGCGATGGGCATCCCGATCGTTGTGCCCAGGAAGACGAAGCCGTGCACCGCCATGACGCGGGCGTGCATCGCAGCAGCAGGGGCGGTTCCGTCACCAGGGCGCGGGCCAGCACCAGGTGCTGCTGCTGCCCGCCGGACAGGTCGATGCCCGCCGGGTCCATGATCAACATGGACCCGACCCGGCCTTCCCTGTTGTCATGGCCGTCAGGTCCCGGACGTCGGCTACCGCGCCCAGGTCCAGGATGGCCTCCTTGAGTTGCGTGACGCCGTGCAGGTCCAACCGCCGCCCGGCGCAGTCGTCGAACTTCGCGGCGATCTCTCCGGGTTCGCTGAGGTCCGGCTTGCACCCGCACTCGGCGGTGAGCACCGTGCCGTCGTCAAGGCGGATCGTCACCCGTTCCGGCGCACCCGCCGGGGCCGCGTCGGGATCGGCGACGACCTTCGCCATCAGCTGCCGGACGACTGGGTCGTGCAGCCGGTCCCCGTTCACCTGGTCGGGCCCGACCCGGCCGTCGACCAACGCGATGGCGAGCAGGTACGGCAGGCTGTACCCAGTCGCGATCGCCTCAGTAGGGTCGAGCCGCCGGAGCGAGAACTCGTGCAGATCCGCCTCGATCGACGCCACTCGGGCAGGGTCGATGGCGTGGTCGCGGCGCAACTTCAGCATCGCCACCAACGGCTTGTGGCTCGGGCTGCAGGCCGGGAAGTACTTGACCCCCAGCTTCTGCGACAGCTCGTACGGCGCGCCGAGGCGGGCGAGCGGGGCCCACTCGGCCTCGCCGGGCAGGCAGATCGCGTTCACGAGCCCCAGCGGGCCTTCGATGGCTTCCGCGTCGGCGGTGAAGCCACGCGCGGCCAGCATCGCCGCGGTGACCCCGGCGGACGCGCCGTTGCCCGCGTGCAGGGCCTTCGTCATCGTGCCGAGGTTGCGGCGCAGCCCGGCCGAGCTGGAGCTCGCGATGCCGATGGCGTGACGGGTCCGTTCAGGGTCGAGCCCCAGCATCCGGCTCGCCGCGACCGCGGCCGCCACCGGTCCGACCACGCCGACGCGGTACCAGCCCCGGTAGGTCGGCCCCTGCTTCTGCTTGCGTTTGGCCTCGATGACGGACGACAGGCGGTACCCGCATTCGCGCCCGACCACGTACGCGGTGAGAAGGTCGGCGCCGGACGAGCCCAGGGACTCCCCGACCGCCAGCGCCGCCGGCAGGACGTGCGTGCTGAGGTGTCCGTGGTCGTCGTAGTCGAGGCCGTGGGCAAGCGTGCCGTTGATCTGAGCGGCGAGCTGGGGCGACGTCGCCAGGTCGGTACCGAGCACCCGGGCCGTGGGTGCGCCGCCCATCGCGGCCGCATAGTCGGTGAGGATCCGGCCGATGGGAAAGTCGACCGCGGCCATCGCCACACCCACGGTGTCGAGCACCACCAGCTTGGCCGCCTCGGTGACCTCGACCGGAATGTCGTCCGCGGTGACGGTGGCCGCGTACTCCGCCAGCTGTCGGGTCGCGGCAGGTGCGTCAGTCATGTTTGTCCTTTGCCGAGTGGGCGGTGGCCCGCCTGACTGGTCCGCCGGGTGACGGCCGTCCGTCGCCACGGCTATGCCGTCGCCGGTCAGGCCGTCGGGCGGCCACCGAGTCGCTGGAACAGGGCGACCAGCAGGGAAAGTCCGAGAATCATGCAGACGCCGAGCGCGGACAGCGTGGTGTAGTTGCCGTTCGTGTAGAGGTTGTAGATCAGGACGGCCAACGGGATGTTCTGTTGGCTGGACAGGATGATGGCCGAGGACATCTCACGGGTGGAGACGATGAAGACGTAGATCCAGGCCGCGAACAGTCCGGGCCGTAGTAACGGCAGGACGACCCGCCGGAACCGCTGCAGCCAGCTGGCACCGGACACCATGGCCGCCTCCTCCAGCTCGGTGTGGAGCTGCACGATGCTGGCCGAGCTGGCCCGCATGCCGTAAGGCAGGAAGCGGATCACGAAGGCGATGATGAGTACGAAGATGGTGCCGTAGATGTGCAGAGGCGACGCCGCGTAGAGGTCGATCATCGCGACGCCGAGCACCAGCCCGGGAATCGCGATGGGCAGGAACGCGGCCACGTCCAGCAGCTGCCGGCCCTTGATCCGGGTACGGGCGGTGATCCACGACGACACCGCACTCAGCAGGACCACGATGGTCGCCGCGCTGAGTCCGAGGATCAGGCTGTTGCGCGCCGACTGCAACGCGATGGGGTCGGAGAACAACGTGCGGTAGTTCGACAGTGTCAACAGGTGCATCGCCTCGCCGCTGGGTGCCGCGTAGAACGGCAGGAGGGACGACCAGATCATGATCACGGCCGGCAGGAGGCACAGCAGCGTGACGTAGAACAGAGCGAAGACGAACGCCACGTACCGGTACCGGCCGAGGTCGATGACGCGCGGGCGGAACCCCTTGCCGGTCACCGTGCTGTAGCCCCCGCGGGCGAGCAGCCGCAGGTAGAGGATCACGCCGACCGCGCCGACGATGAACAGCAGGGTCGAATACGTGCCGACCACGCCGAGGTTGATCGGGAACGTGTTGAGCGCCAGGTAGATCTGGCTGGTGAGGACGTAGATGTGCGCGGGCTGGCCCAGCATGGCCGGCACCTCGAACCCTTCGATGGCCCGCACGAGGCCGAGCAGAAGGGTCGAGGCCAGAGCCGGCAGCAGCAGCGGCATGGTGATGCGGCGGGCAGTGGTCAGTACCCGGGCGCCCGAGGACGACGCCGCCTCCTCGAGCGACGGATCCATCGACCGCAGCGCGGCCGCGATGAGCAGGAAGGCCAACGAGCTCAGGTGCAGGCCCTCGACGAACATCATGCCCGGCATGCTGTAGACGTTCAGCGGTCCCTTGTCGAGGCCGGTGATGTCCTTGATGACCACGTTGATCCAGCCGACGTTCGGGCTGAGCAGCAGCACCCACGCGAACGTCGACAGCGATCCCGGGATGATGAGCGGCACCAGGGCGGCGGCGTAGAAGATGCGGCGGCCGGGAATGTTGGTGCGTTCGACCAGCCAGGCCAGGACGGCACCGACCGCCGTCCCGAACAGGGCCGCGCCGAGCGCGAACACCACCGACTGCCCAATGAGGGACCAGGACGTGTGGCTGGTGAGGATAAGCTTGTAGTTGTCGAGTCCGAACGCTCCGTTCGCGTCCCGGAGGCTGTCGCGGATCATCATGGCGATCGGTACGACCGTGAGGTATCCGACCAGGACCACGATCGCCAGCGGTACGAGCCAACTGATGTCGAACTTCACCGGGAGTCGGAGCCGGCGGCCGTGACCGCCGTCCGGGCGGCCGTCGACTTCGGGCGAAGCGGGGTCGGCACGGTCCTCTACAGTTGTTCCCACGATCATCATGCTCCAACCTTCGCGAGTGACGGGAACCCGACGGACCAAAAGCACGACTGACCAGACCGCGCCCTTGGCTCATGCCGGTCCGCGGAGCCGGGAGAGCCCCCCGACCCCGCGGTTGCGACCGAGGATCAGCCGCCGGTGACGGGCCGACCGGTGGTGGTGTAGTAGAGCGTGTTGTACTTCGAGAAGTTCTTCATCACCTCGTCGCCGGCCACGACGGTGTTGTACTTGTTGTCCGCCAACTCGGGCTCCTTCGCCGCCACCGAGTGGTTCGACGGCACGCGGTAGGCGTCGACGACGACCTGCTGGCCCACCGGCGAGAGCACGTAGTTCGCCCACAGCCGGGCCGCGTACGGGTGCGGGGCCTTGGCCGCGACGCAGGCGGCGCCGTAGTTGCCGTACAGCGGATCGGTCTTCACCCAGCCGATCGGCGCGCCCTTCGCGGCGTTTTTGGCGACGGTGTGCAGGTTGGCCGAGACGGCCACCGCGCAGTCGCCGCTGAGGACGGACTGGACCAGGTTGGTCTGGCCGCTGACGAACCGCAGGCCGTGCGATGTCAGCGTCTTCCAGTACTGCTCGGTCTGGTCCTGGCCGAGCTCCTGCACCATGTCGGCGAAGACCGACACCTCGCTGGGCTCGGCGCAGATCTTGTTCGCCCACTTCGGGTCGGTCAGGTCGGTGAGGCCCTTGGGTACGTCGGCCGCCGCGACCAGCTTGGTGTTGTACGCGATCGGCTTCAGCTGCACGCGGTAGCCGGTGAAGTACGGGGTCTTGTACTTGGCGTCGACATCGGCGCCGGCAGGCGGGCTGTACTGCGCGAGCAGACCGGTCTGCGACAGCGAGTAGCTCGTGTTCTGCTCGGTGTCGATGACGTCGACGTTGTATACACCGGCGCGGGCTTCCGCCGCCGCCTTCGACGCCGACTGCTCGCCCTGCTGCTGGAAGTACTGGACCTTGACTCCGGGGTACTGCTTCTCGAAGCCCGGGATGAGGTCCTTGCCGGAGTCGGCGGCGTAGAGGACGAGCGTGCCTTCCTTCTTGGCTCCCTCGTAGAGTTGGTCGACGGTCTTGCCGTTGAAGTTCTCTGCGGGAGTCGTCGATGCCGGCGTCGAGCCGCCGCACGCCGTGACCAACAGGCAGACACCGGCGACCGACAGCAGCGCGGCGAGCCGCCACCGCTTTGTTGTGTGTCCTGGGCTATCGGGATTAGTCATCAGTTCCTCACATCAGTGCTGAGTAAGGGCGGCGCGACCCACACGCGGAGGCTGATCAGAGGACCGGTGGGATGCCGCCGAGCCCTGGGTTTCCGTCGCTGGTGGCGTACTCGGCGGTGTATACAACTCCGAGCACCTGGTCATCGACCAGTGCTGACGATTCGCCGACCTCGGCGAAGATGTCGATATCGGGGGTCGACAACGCGAGACGGGTCAACGCGCTGTCGACGATCCCGGGCGCGGCGCAGCCACCGAGGTGGACGCCGAGCCCCGTGGCGGCACAGACATGGGCGACGCGAACACACTCGTCGACGCTGCCCATCTTGGTGAGTTTCAAGGACACGATGTCGGCGCCGCCGGCGTGGGCGACCCGCACCACGTCGTCCGCGCTCTCGACCATCTGGTCGGCCATGAGCCGGACGGGAGACTTGGCCCGCAGTTCGGCCATCCCCGCCATGTCGCGGTACGGCAGCGGTTGTTCGACGCAATGGACGTCCAGCTCGCCGAGGCCCTGGCAGAGCGCCAGCGCGTTCTCGCGGTCGTACGCGCCGTTCGCGTCAATCATCAGCGTCAACGACTCGCCGAACTCCTGGCGGACCCGGCGTACGCGGTCGATGTCACGCTCGACCCCGTCGCCCACCTTGAGCTTGAAGGCCCGTACGCCGGTGTCGTACAGCGGACGTACGGCGTCGACGAGGAGTTCCGGTTCCTTGATGCCGACCATCCGGACGAGGTTGATCCGGTCACGGACCGGCCCGCCCCACAACGTCTCGGCCGGCAGCCCGGCGAGCCGCCCGACGAGGTCGTGCAGGGCGAGGTCGACCGCGATGGACGCGCGCCCGGCCAACGGCCGGCCGGCGAGGATGCGCCGGGCCTGCTCGAGCGGCTGGTGGGTCAGGGCAGCGGCGACGTCGTTGAGCTGGTTGGTCAGTTCCTCGATGGTGAGCCGGCGCGGATGGGCTGCGGAGGCGCCGACGCCGACCTGGCCTCCGGCCTCGACCGCGAAGTACACACCGCTCACTTCTGAGGCCTTGTACGACGACGTGCGCCATTGCGGGTCCACCCGCTGCATCGTCCGCACCTGCACGCGTACTGCGTCGATCCGCACGATCGCCTCCCAGTCAGCATTAAATGCTCGGTGAGCTAGGTATAACCGTATGACCATTATCATGAAGGGTCAAGAGTGTTTCGCGCGGGAGAACCAGATGGCGCTTTGGGTCTCAGCCGCGCCGAGGAGTCCGGACCGGGGCTACCGAAGCGACCAGTGCCTCCGTCGCGCGTACGGCGAGCAGAGCCGGGTCCAACACCGGAACCCCGACCCGACGAGCGACCTCGGCCGCCGCGACCCGGACCGGGATGAACGCGAGCCCGGTCGGGCAGATGACATCGGCACCGCGGTCGACCAGCCGCTGCGCCGCCGCGACCAGCGCATCCGTCATCGCCCGCGGATCCTGTCCGGCGTATGCGCCGATCGGACGGTTGATGGGTTCGACGCCGAGCAACCGGTCGTCGAGCCCGAGCTCGGTGACCTGTTCGCGATGGTGCTTCACCGACTTGTCGCTGGGCACCGTCATCCCGATCGCGCGGCCGAGCATCGCGCCGGCCCGCAACGTCGCCTCGCCCGGCCCGATCACCGGAATCGAGACCCGGGCGCGGGCCCGTTCCAGCCCGGGATCCGAGCAGCAGTGCATGATGACCGCGTCGTACCCCTCCTGCTCGGCCTGCGCACAGCGCTCGGGGTACAGCACGGCCTGCTTAATCGCCGCGTCGGCCGCGCCGAACTCGTAGTTGCGCGCGACTCCGCCACTGCTGTCCTCATCGGGCAGATACCCGATCTCGAGCTGTGTTCCCGGCGCACAGTACGGCTGCCAGACGCGCAACCGTGCCTCGTCCGCGCCCCCCGCGTACCGGGCTCGGGATCCGTTCATGATCAGCAGCACGCGCATCGAATCAAGCCTCCACACCAGAACCCGCTGACAACAAGGCAAGCAGACCCGTGACCTCGGTCAGCTCCGGCAGCCGCCGCACCTGCTCGACGATCGCGCCGGCGCGCTCGGCGCCCACCACCGGCGTCGCGAGCGACCGGAACTTCGCCTCGAGGTCCTCGTCGCTGATGGGATTGCGCGGATGACCGGGAAAGTAGATGGTCGTGTGCGTGAACGTCTCGCCGGAGCGCAGGCGGATCTCCACGGAGGCCGGGTTCGCCTTCGGCCAGTACGAGGTGAGCTCCGGGTCCGGCGCGATGACCGTACGGTCGATGAGCGCGTGGATGCGGGGATCGGCGAGCCGGTCCGGGCCGAACTGCTCGGCCTGCAGCTGGCCCTCGATGGCCGCCGTGGCGAGGCAGTAGACGACGCTGTGGTTCGCCGTGTCGCGGTTGCCCGGTCGGCGGCGGGCCTCCACGTCGTCCGACTGGTTGCGCCAGTCGCGTTCGGCGAGCTGCAGCGTGATCCGGTCCACCTCGTCCCACCGGCCGGCCACACTCTCGCGCAACGCGACCACGGAACCGACCGCCGACTGCGCGCACTTCACCGCGTTGTACTGCTTGGTGTAGGCGTCGAGGATCCGGAAGTGGTCGATCGGCCCGAGGAGTACCTCCTCGTCGAACCGCCGGGCGACGCCGTTGAGGAAACCGTCCTCACCTTCGAACGCCGTCACCTTGCCACGCATGCCGTGCCGGGCGAGGAGGGTCGCCGTGACCGCCGACTGCGCCACCATTCCATCCACACAGGACTTGCTCGCCGCCATCTGGCCCCGGCCACTCGCATCGAGCGTGGGTCCGTGGACGGTGGCGATGGCCAGGGCGTGGACGAGCTCGTCGCGGGACAGTCCGAAGATCCCCGCCACCGCTGACGGCACCGCCATGGCCAGGTTCGTGCTTCCGCTCCACCCATGTGCGGTGATGTCGGGGTCGCCGGAACCGAGCTGCATCCGGATGTCGACCTCGTAGCCCAACGCTATCGCGAGGGCGAGCTGGCGGCCGCTGGCCCCGCGGGACTCGGCCGCCGCCAGCACGGCCGGGACGAGAAGCGACGGGTGGCACGGGTACGGCCCGGGGTGTCCGTCCATATAGTCCAGGTAGCGCAGAGCCGTACTGTTGGCGAGCGCGGCGTCGGCGACGGAGGCGCGGCGGCCGTCGCCGACCAGGGTGGCCGGACCGGTGGCCGTACCCACCGCGTCGAAGGCGGCTCGCACAGGTCCGGCCGCCGACCCGCCGAGCATGCATCCGATGGCGTCGAGCAGCCGCCGGCCGGCCTCGTGCAGGACCTCGTCGGGCAGCTGCTCGGGCGAGACGCCGGCAACGACATCCGCCAGTCGTTCGAGAACCGATGGCACAGCGCACTCCTCTGTAGTCGGTCGCGGGCGGCCGATGCCGCGTCAGAGCTGGCGGTCCCCCGCAGCGAGCGCCGGGAACTCGGACAGCAGCCGCCCGAAGCCATCGATCGGTGTGGTGGTGCCGAAGTAGTGCAGCACCTCCCAGACGATGGCCGGGGTGCTGGCGATCACCGGGACCTTCAGGTCCGTCTCCAGCTCCTCTATCACGTCGATGGCGCGCAGCCGGCCGCCAGCCATGTACAGCGCCTGGGCGCCGGGCGCGGCGCGGAACGCCTCGCGCCCGACGCGGTACGCGACCTCGCCCGGCAGGCGGTGGATGCGGGTCAGCTCCTCCGTCATGCCGTAGGAACCGACGACCTCGAAGCCGTTCACCTCCAGGAACGCAATGAGCTTGGCATTGCGCGCCTGGTACGGACTGCACATGGCGATCTTCGTGATCCCCATGGCCCGCATGGCTCGCATGGCCGCCGTGGTCGTGGTGGTGCCCGGGCGGCCGGTGGCCTCGCGGATGGACGCGATCAGGCGCAGGTCCGCCCCGGGGCCGCCATGCGTGACCATCGGGGAACTGTTGATACAGAAGAACTCCGCCCCGTTGGCCGCGAGCAGCTGCGCGGTCTCCAGCAGCCGCCCGAGCGCCGCGTCGGTCTCCTCGGCCGACTGGTCCTTCTTGCCGAGCGTCGTGAACAGGAAGCCGTAGCCGTCGGGAACGATCCGGTAGAGATCGAGCGGGGTCGAGTGGAGCATGCCGTACGAGTGGATCCATCCCACGAGCGCCCGCCAGCCGAACTCAGCGCCGACACGTTGGGCCATCAGTACCTCCAGCGCACTCAGCCGGCGAGTCTGCCCGGCGAGTTCGAACTGTATAACGGTCTGACCATCGCGTAAATAGATCGCGGAGCAGCGGGATCGTTCGGAATCACCGCCCGCCGGGCGCACGCGCGAGCGCCGAGGCGGGCACCGGCGCAGGTCAGGAGCGCGTCGACGGGAATCGCACAGAAGGTATTGTTCGCACTTCTCCGGGAACTTCGGGCAGTTCGACCAGGCGCGCTCGCCACGTTCCACGTAGACGGATTTTGGCTAGACCTACAAACAGTACTACCATTTGTCCCTGCGATGACCGGCCGCCTGCTCCGAGTGGCAGGACGGCGGATGCCACCGACGGTGGCAGCCCTAGGACGCTGGGAGCAGCGTGAGCGACGAGATGAGCACGGAACCGGGTGGGCCCGCCCGCTCGGACGGGGGCGCGAGCCGCGGCCGCGCGGACGGCTGATGGCCACTCTTGTCCTCCTGCGCCACGGCGAGAGCGGATGGAACCAGCAGAACCGCTTCACCGGTTGGATCGACGTCGACCTATCACCGGCTGGCGCGCGGGAAGCTCGTCGGGCCGGTGAGCTGTTGGTGGCCAACGGGCTGCGGCCCGACGTCGCCCACACCTCCCTGCTGCGGCGGACCCACCGCACCGCGCAGATCGCTCTCGACGCGGCCGGCGCGGGCGACGTGCCGGTCCGGGCGTCCTGGCGGCTCAACGAACGGCATTACGGCGCGCTGCAGGGTCGCAACCGGGTCGACGTCCACGAGCAGTTCGGCGAGGAACGGTTCACCCGCTGGCGGCGGTCCTTCGACGCCCGGCCGCCCGCCCCGGACGGCGATGCCGGACACCCGGACCTCGGCGGGGACTACGCGGACGTGCCCACCTCGCTCTGGCGGGGCGAGTCGCTGCGTGACGTACTCGAGCGGCTCCTGCCGTACTGGCACCAGCACATCGTGCCGGACCTTCGGGCCGGTCGCCTGGTCCTGGTCGTCGCGCACGGCAACTCGCTCCGCGCGCTGATCAAGCACATGGACGCGATCGACGATGAGGCCGTCGTCGCGCTCAACGTGCCGACGGGTATCCCCCTGTGTTACGACCTCGACCCGACCGGCCTACGGCCCACCCGTCCGGCCACGTACCTCGACCCTGACCGGGCGCGGGTCGCCATCGAGCGGGTCGCGAACCAGGGCCTCCGCGAGGCGTCCACAAGTAGACCGAATTTGCCGCCCCGTGACGGCATACCTTATGTTTGGTTGGTCCAATAGACCAGCCTGCGCGCCGGTCAGGCCCAGGGCCGTACCAGAACTCCCTGCAAGGGACGAGACCTGGAGGCGCATGCCGATGACCCGATCCCGCTTCCCGCTCGCGTGAGCGACCAACCGCTGCGGCGGGCGCGCTCCGGCATGTTCTCGTCGTTGCGGGTACGCAACTTCCGGGTGTTCATGGCGGGGCAGAGCATCTCCGTCGCCGGAAACTGGATGCAGAACATCGCCGTGGGCTGGGTCGTGCTCAACCTGACCCACAGCGGCGGCGCGTTGGGGCTCATCACGGCCTGCCGGTACGCTCCCCTGCTCCTGCTCGGCGCCTGGGGCGGGCTCGTCGCCGACCGCTGGGACAAGCGACGCCTGCTGCAGATCACCGCCGCCGCCGAGCTCCTGATCGCGGCCACGCTCGGGGTGCTGACCCTCACCCACACGATTGCGGTCTGGTCGCTGACCGCGCTGATCCTGGCCGTCGGCGTCGTCGATATCGTGGACACTCCCACCCGGCAGACGATCATCAACACGCTGGTCGGTCGGGACCGCCTGGCCAACGGCATCGCCCTCAACTCGATCCTCGTAAACGCGGCCCGGGTAGTCGGCCCCGGGGCCGCCGGCCTGCTGATCGCCACGTTCGGTGTCGGTGCGTGCTTTCTCATCAACGCGGCCACCTACATCGCCGTCATCGCGGGCCTGCGCCTGCTACGGGTGTCCGAGCTGATCGTGTCAGCGCCCGAGATCCGCGCGAAGCGGCAGATCCGGGCCGGACTCGACTACGTCCGGCGCACGCCGCACCTGCGCACGCCACTGATCCTGGTCGCCGTCAGCGGTGCCTTCACGTGGGAGTTCCAGGTCACCCTGCCGCTGTTCACCTCGACGACGTTCCAGGGTGACTCCCGCGCCTACGGCTGGGCGTTCACCAGCCTCGCCACCGGCTCAATCCTCGGCGGCCTGCTCTCCGCCCGCCGCCGTACGGTCAACATCTGGACCGTCGCCGTCTCGGCGGCCGTGTGGGGCGTGGTCATCCTGGCTGCCGCGGCCGCTCCGAACCTCGCGATCGCCTACCCGCTGCTGGGCCTCGTCGGTGCCGGCGCGGTGACGTTCAACTCGGTCACCAAGACGCTGCTGCAGACCGACTCCATCGAGCAGATGCGCGGCCGGATCATGGCCCTGTGGTCGATCGGCTGGCAGGGCACCACCGTCGTCGGCGCGCCGGCTGTCGGCTACATCGGACAGTGGCTGGGCGCCCGCTACGCCTTGGGCTTTGGCGGTCTCGCCACCCTGGTCGGCGGTGTGTTCCTCCTGCTGGCCCGCCGCGACGACATGATGGACGCCCTCTCCTGGCGGATGGCGTGCAGGTCCGCATCAGAGGAACCAACCGCGTCGACCCTTAAACCCGGCTCAACCTAGCCTTCGCTCCGCCGGGCTCAGCGCGTGGACCGGGTGGTAGGCGAGGGTGTAGACCCAGCAGTTCTCATCGTCGATCGGGACCCAGAAGTGGCCATGTACCGGGTGGTCGCCACACGGGGGACCATCGTGAAGCTCGGCATGATCCACGGCGTGATGCTCCAGTAGTAGTTGCCGTCCTCGGCGTTCCGGCGCGCGCCGACGAACAGCCGCGGTGCGCACAGAATCCGTCCATCAGGCCGTAGCGGCGTCGCTGTCGCGGAAGGCGAACAGATGCTCGAAGGCAGTTCCTCGGCGAGAAGGGCCGGGATCCAGTACTGCCGAAACATCTCACCCATCGGCGTCCCAGGACCGGTCTGCGTCAAGCTCGTTGAGCTCTGGTATGAGCATCTCGTCTTCCTCTCGGCCTTCCGACCACTCGCCAGAACCGGCTATCTGCGACGGCGGGCACGACCACGCCCGGGAGGAGGAGCGTGGGGCACCCCACCAGGGCGTCGGAGTGCAAACCATCATACCATTGGCACTTTCAGCGGAAGCCTCTGATCCACCGGATCCGGGCCACGTACCGGGCGGGCGAAAGTCGCCCACAACGGGCATCGGGTAGCGAGGCATACACGAGCGGTCGCAGAGGTTGGTGAGTGGTATGACATTATTTCCGTCAGGCCCTAGGACCGAGGAACAGACGGCCATCGAATGCGAGGGACGAGCCTCATGACATCCGGAAAGACCGAGCATGCCGGCACCGGCGAGGTCGACATGTTCAAGGCAGTGTCGCTCAACCGCGTGTCGCAGGCCATCGTCGATCAGGTGAAGCTGCTGCTGCGGCAGGGCCGGCTAAAGCCCGGGGACCGGCTGCCCAGTGAGCGAGAGCTGTGCGAGCGGTTCGGGGTCAGCCGAGTGACTGTGCGAGAGGCGCTTCGCGTCCTGGAGGCCGGCGGTCTGATCGACATCCGCGTCGGCGCGCGCGGCGGCGCGTTCGTGACGTCGCCGACGTCCCAGCAGATCGGCGCGGGTCTCGCCGACCTGCTCCACCTCTCCCCGCTCACCGCGGCCCAGGTCACCGAGGCACGACAGGTCTTCGAACTCGGCATCGTTTCGCTGGTCGTCGAACGCGCCACGGAGGAGGACATCGCGGCACTACGCGACATGGTTCGCAGCCAACAGGCAGCCCTCGACCGTGGTGAGTACGTCATGTCCATGTCGGCCGACTTCCACATCCGGGTGGCGGCGTGCACGCACAACCCGGCCATCGAGATGCTCGTGCAGTCGTTCCACGGCCCGTTGCTCATGTCACTGCTGAAGGCACAGGTGGTGGAGCCGCTCATGGGTCACCGCGGCTCCGAGGAGCACAGCGCGTTCGTCGACGCGATCGCCGCCCGCGACGTCGAGTGGGCCCGGTCGATCATGCGCGAGCATCTGCAACGCACCGCTGACAGGGTCAGTGAGCCCTCCGAGGCCGCGCAAGCCTGACGGACGGAGTTGCCCGCTGCCCGTTGACGCGCCGCCCGACGATCATCTATGAAGGTGGTGCCGTTGCCAGTCCCGGTCAGGAGGCAGCACATGCGTCTTAACGGTTGGTCTGTGGGGCGTCTCGTAGCCATCCTTGACCGCGTCATCGTCCTCCCGGAAAGCACGGGCTGGCCGTGCCCTCGGGACGGTGATCACGACGACTTTCATCGTGAACGGACGACGCGTGCGCCCGAGGTGGCAGCGATCGAGGTGCCCCCGAACCGTGACGGAGGCATCGAGCCCGCCACGGACTCGAGCCGATGATCCATTCGCCCCAGCTGGTCGACGCAGGCGGCCCTGGGGGGCGTCCTTCGTCGGGGCGACCCGAGGTCTTACCGGCTCAGTCCGCCCCGCAGGTCCTCCTCGATCCGCTTCGCAGCCGCCAGCAGCGGCGGCAGCAGCTCCTTGCGGATCACCTCAGAGGACCCGCGGCTGGCGTGCGCCGAGACGTTGACCGCCGCGATCACCGAACCGTTCTCGCCGTGGATCGGTGCGGCCACCGACCGTTGCCCCTCCTCCAGCTCCTGGTCGACGATCGCGTACCCCTGCGAGGCGATCTTGGTGAGGACGGCCCGCAGCTTCATCGAATCGGTGATGGTGCGCCGGGTCAGCGGCTTCAGCTCGGCCTTGGCGAGGTAGTCGTCCAGCCATCCGGCAGGCTGCGCGGCAAGCAGCACCCGTCCCATCGAGGTGGCGTAGGCCGGGAAGCGGGTACCGACGCTGATCCCCACCGTCATAATTCGTTTCGTGGGTACGCGGGCGATGTAGACCACCTCGTCGCCGTCCAGCACCGACGCCGAGCAGTGAACCGCCCCGGGTTTGATGGCGGCTAGATGGGTTGGGGTTCCGGCTGGGCCAGCTGGTGTTCGGTGGGATCGTAGAGGGCTTCGAAGGCGGCTGGTGGGAGGTCCGCGGCGCCGCTGTGGAGACGGCGATGGTTGTACCGTCGACGTACTCGAGGGTGGCGATTTCGACCTGGTCGCAGGTCCGCCACGGCGCACGGGGTTTGATCAGCTCAGTCTTGAACAGGCCGATCGTGGACTCGGCGAGTGCGTTGTCATACGCGTCGCCGACGGTTCCGACGGACGGGTCGACGCCGGCGGCGGCGAGGCGTTCGGTGAACGCGATCGACGTGTACTGGGCGGATTCAAGTGGTCGTCGCAACACCTCGATCAAGGGGTGTGGCATGGGAAGACCTGCGGGTTGGGTGACGGCGATGACGGGTCGCCCGGCGATGCGGTCGCCGGGTCGGCCGGGCGTGAACGAGCATCGGGAGGTGCGGCGGCAGTTCTGGCGGCGCATCGCTGAGGGCCTGTCGAGCGAAGAGGCCGCGGCCGCGTGTGGTGTGTCGCAGCCGGTGGGCGGCCGCTGGTTTCGTCAGGGTGGCGGTATGCCGCCTTTGTCGCTGGCCCCGGTGTCGGGCCGGTATATGTCGTTCGCCGACCGTGAGGAGATCGCGCTGCTCAGAGCGCAGGGCAAGGGCGTGCGGGAAATCGCTCGGGCGGTGGGCCGTGACCCGTCGACGATCTCGCGCGAGTTGCGCCGCAACGCCGCGTCTCGCGGCGGCAGTCTTGATTACCGTGCTGTGGCCGCGCAGTGGCATGCCGAACGCCGTGGCCGTCGTCCGAAACCCGCCAAACTGGCGGTGAACCAGCGGTTGCACGACTACGTGCAGGACCGGCTCGCCGGCACGGTCACCGATGGCGAGGGCCGGCCGATTCCGGGTCCGAATGTGCCGTGGAAGGGCCGGCGGCATGGGCGCCGCGCGGATCGGCGGTGGGGCACGGCCTGGAGCCCGGAGCAGATCAGCCGACGGCTGCGGGTGGATTTCCCGGATGATGAGTCGATGCGAATTTCGCACGAGGCGATCTACCAATCGCTTTATATCCAGGGCCGCGGTGCGTTGCGCCGTGAGCTGACTGCATGCTTGCGCACCGGCCGGGCGTTACGAGCGCCGCAGGCCCGCACCCGCAACCGCGGCAAGCACTTCCTCAGCCCCGAGGTGATGATTAGCCAACGGCCGGCAGAGGCCGCCGACCGGGCGGTGCCTGGGCACTGGGAAGGCGACCTGATCATCGGACTTGAGCGGTCCGCGATCGGCACGCTGGTCGAGCGCAGCACCCGGTTCACGATGCTGCTGCACCTGCCTCGGATGGAAGGACACGGCCAGCAACCTGTCGTGAAGAACGGTCCGCCACTGGCCGGGCATGGCGCCGAAGCGGTCCGCGACGCGATCACGGAGCAGATCAGCACTCTGCCCGATCAGCTACGACGCTCACTGACCTGGGACCAAGGAGCTGAGATGGCCCAGCACGTCCAACTGCGCCTGGACACGGGTCTGGACATCTACTTCTGCGACCCACATAGCCCCTGGCAGCGGGGGACCAACGAAAACACCAACCTTAGATTCAGGTGGTCAATGCAACGGTGCTGGTAGATGGGTGACTTGTGGCGCGAATGGGTCGGCCTGGCATGTCGGAGGCGATGAAAGAGGAC
>NZ_JBEZZJ010000022.1:0-93896 GCF_040639095.1 Micromonospora sp. NPDC023966
GCCGCCGCGGCGCCGACCCCGCCAGTCGCCGCGGAGCCGGCGCCGGCGGCGCGCTGAGGCGCCTCCGGTCAGAGGCGGTGACCGGTGGTGGCGTCCACGTGCCCGGGCACCTCGTCGTGCCGCTCCCCGACACTGGAGGTGCCGGACGGCTCGAACATCAGGATCGACGCGCCGTCCGGCGCGGACGGCCGGTGCTCCACCCCGCGCGGCACCACGAACACCGCGCCGCGCGGCAGCACCACCTCCCGCTCCGCGCCCTCCGCGCCGTCGCGCAGGGCGATCCGCAGCTCGCCGTCGAGCACCAGGAAGAACTCGTCGGTGTGGTCATGGGCGTGCCAGACGTGCTCGCCGGCCACCTTGGCGATCCGGACGTCGTAGTCGTTGACGGTGGTGATGATGCGCGGGCTCCACAGCTGGTCGAAGCGCGCCAGGGCGGCGGCCAGCTCGATCGGCTCAAAGTTCATCGGCCCATCCTCGCGCAGCCGCGCCGCTCACAGCCGACGGTGCATGACGTGCAGCCCCACCCGCCCGAGCGTGGGGTGCGCGAACGACTCCGGCACGGTGCCGATCACCGTGAAGCCGAGCCGCCGGTACAGCTCCACCGCCGCCGTGTTGGTCTCCACCACCGCGTTGAACTGCATCGCGGCGAAGCCTTGCCGGCGGGCCCAGTCGAGGGCGTACTCGCACAGGGCCCGGCCGACGCCGCGACCCCGGGCGGCGGCGGCCACCATGAAGCTGGCGGTCGCCACGTGCGCTCCCGGACCCGGCCGGTTCGCGCCCATCTTGGCGGTGCCGAGCACCGTGCCGTCCTCCTCGGCGACCACCGTGCGGCCCGGTGGCCGTTCCACCCACACCTCGTGGGCCACCTCGGCCGGCCACGTCGGGTCGAAGGGAAAGGTCTCCTGCGCGACGATGACGTCCTCGATGATCGGCCAGACCTGGTCCCAGTCGGCCTCGGCGAATTCCCGGATGCGCATCCCGCGCACGCTAGCCGGGCGGCCACCGGCCGGGTACCGGTTTTGTCCCCGCCACCGTCGGGCGCGGGGCAGCGCGAGGTGGCGGGTCGGGACCATCATGAGCAGGTGGCCGAACCCGTCATCGACCTCGACCGCCCCGGCGTCGGGGCCTCCGCCGCACCGACCGCCCCGCCGCCCGGGCCGCGCACCGCCGCGCCCTGGCTGGTCGGCGGGGCCGTCACCGCCGTGCTGCTGCTGCTCGCCGGCCGCTACGGCTACCACCGCGACGAGCTCTACTTCCTGCTCTGCGGCCGGCACCTCGACTGGGGCTACGTCGACCAGGGTCCGCTCGTGCCCGCCGTCGCCCGGCTGGCCGACACGATCGCGCCCGGCAACCTGGTGCTGCTGCGCACCCCGTCGGCGCTGATCGCCGGCGCGTCGGTGGTGCTGGTCGCGGCGCTCGCCCGGGAGTTCGGCGCGGGTCGCGGCGCCCAGTTGTCCGCCGCAGTGCTCGCCGCCGCGGCCGGGGTGGTGCTCGTCCCCGGTCACCTGCTCAGCACCACCACCGTCGACCTGCTGGTCTGGCTCGCCGCCGCCTGGTGCGCCGTGCGGATGCTGCGCACCGGCGACAGCCGCTGGGCGCTCGGCATCGGCCTCGCGCTCGGTCTGGGCATGCTCAACAAGCTGCTGCCCGCGCTGCTCGGCGTCGGCCTGCTGGCCGGGCTGCTGATCGCCGGGCCACGCCGGCTGCTGCGCGACCGGTGGCTGCTGGCCGGCGCCGGCGTCGCCGTCGTGCTCGCCGTGCCCTACCTCGCCTGGCAGGCGGCGCACGGCTTCCCCCAGCTCTCGGTCGCCTCGTCGATCGCCGACGGTGACAGCTCCTACAGCGGCCGGCTGGACGCGCTCGTGCTCCAACTGGTCATCATCAGCCCGTTCGCCACCCCGGTCTGGGTCGCCGGGCTGGTGGCGCTGCTGCGCCGGCCCGCCTGGGCGGCGTACCGGGCGATCGGCTGGGCCTGGCTCGTGGTGTTCGCGATCGTCCTGCTCGCCGGCGGCAAGGGCTACTACGACGCCCCGCTGCTGCTGGTGCTCACCGCGGCCGGGGCGGTGGTCATCGCCGACTGGGCCCGGCGCGGTGCGACCCGGGCCCGGCGGGCGCTGCTCGCCACCGCCGCCGTGCTGATGGTCGCCGGCAGCGCGGTCCTGCTGCTGCCGACCCTGCCGGCCGACCGCCTGCCCGGCTTCGTGGTCGACGTCAACTACGACGCGGGCGAGACCATCGGCTGGCCCGCGTTCGCCGACTCGGTCGCCGCCGTGCATCGGGGCCTGCCGCCGCAGGAGCGCGCCCGGGCGGTGCTGCTCACCGGCAACTACGGCGAGGCCGGTGCGCTGGCCCGCTACGGCCCGGCCCGGGACCTGCCCCGGGCCTACTCGGGGCACAACAGCATGGCCGGGTTCGGTCGCCCGGCCGACGACGCCGACGTGGTGATCGCCGTCGGCTGGGAACGCCCTGATCGGCTGCGTGCCTGGTTCACCGAGGTCACCGAGGCCGGCCGGGTCGACCAGCGGGTCGACGTGGACAACGACGAGAACGGCGGGCCGATCTTCGTCTGCCGCGGCCTGCGCCGCCCCTGGTCGCAGATCTGGGACAGTGAGGTGAGCCACGCCTCCTAAAGCGGCGGGCGCGCGGCCCCCGAGTGACCCCGGCGGCCGGGCCATACTTGGCGCCATGCTCTGGGGCGTCAGCGGACCACTCTTCCTCCTCGACTACGTCACGGCCGTCGCCGGGGCCCTCGCCGTCGCCCTCGCGGTACGCGAGCTGACCGGCCGGCGCGCCCGCGGCGGCACCCCGGACCCGATCGAGCTGGCCTACCTCACCGACCGGGCGCTGCTGGCCTGTCAGGTGGGCGTGGCCGCGCTGCACCGCGCCGGGGTGGTGCGGCGCGGCGAACTGGCCACCCTGTCGGTGGACGGCCCGCCGCCGCCCCGATCGCCCGCGCTGGTCCGCGCCCTGCACGCCGCGCTGCGCCGGCCGGAGACGTGGGCCGCCGTGCTCGCCGATCCGGGCGTCGGCCGGGCGCTGCGCCGGCTGGTCGGCCGGCTCGTCCGGGACGGCTGGCTGCTCACCCCGGCCCAGCGGCGCCGCATCGCGCTGGGCACCCTGCCGCTGTTCGTGGTCGCCGCGGTCGGGGTTACGCGGTTGGTGGAGAGCGCGGTCGAGGGGCGCGACGCCGGCGGGCCGGCCTCCGTGGCGGGCCTGTTGCTGTGCTGCCTGGCCACCGCCCTCGGCGGCTGGTGGCTGTGCGAGGTGCCGGAGACCGGCGCGGCCGCCCGCCGCCTGCTGCGCCGGCAGCGCCGGGAGCACGCCGAACTGGACCCGCAGCGGCGGCCGGCCTGGCGGGAGCGGGACACCGACCAGCTGCTCACCGCGATGGCGCTGTTCGGCCCCCGCCCGCTGCTCGCCGTCGACCCGGGCTTCGCCGTGCAGGTCGGCGTCGACCCCGAGCGCGGCCGCCCGACCCCGGAGCCGAAACCCGCACGCCGCTGACCCGACGCCGGCCGGCGCCTCCCCTGCCCGGCGCCGGCCGCGTCGGGTCAACGCAGCTCGTCGGCGGAGCGGATCACCCGGGCGAGGTCCCGCACCTCGTCGTCCTCGGTGGCGGTGGCCGCCCCGTCCGCGATGGCGGCCAGGTCGGTCAGCCGGACCTGCCCGTCGGACCGGTCCGCCCGCAGCGCCTCGGCGAACCAGGCGGCCGCGTAGCAGGCCCGCAACCGGGGCGACGCCGTGGCGAAGCGGCGGTCCACGTCGGCGACGGTCACCGACCCGTACGTCTCGGCCGGCGTGCGGTCGGCCGGGTCGGTCCAGCGCACCTGCACCTGGGCGATCCGGTCCGATGGGGATGCGCCCTCGGCGAGCCGGACCGCGTACAGCGCCGTGACGCTGTGACCCGGACCCACCTCGCCGCCGTCGACCCGGTCGTCCCGGAAGTCCTCGTCGGCCACCGCCCGGTTGTCGTAGCCCACCAGCCGGTAGGAGCGCACCGCCTGCGGCGCGAAGCTCACCTGCACCTTGGCGTCCAGCGCCCGCACGCTCAGCGTCGCCGGCAACTGCCGCACGAACACCTCGCGGGCCTGCTCCCGCTCGCTGACGTAGACCGCGAAGCCGTCGCCCCGGTCGGCCAGCTGCTCCATCAGCTCGTCGCCGTAGCTGCTGCCGACGCCCACGCCGAGCAGGGCGATCTGCTTCTCCGCCTCGGCGCGCACCTGGCGCAGGATGGGCTCCGCGTCGGTGCTGCCGGTGTTGGCCAGCCCGTCGGAGAGCACGATCACCCGGTTCGTCCGTCCGGGGCGGAAGCCGTCCCGGGCCACCCGGTAGCCGAGCACCAGGCCGGCCTCCAGGTTGGTGCTGCTGCGGGTGTGCAGCGAGTCGATCGCCGCGTGCAGCGGCCGGGCGTCGGCCACCGGCGTCATCTCCCGGACCACCCGGGCGTCGGAGCTGAACTCGACCACGGCGATGGAGTCGGTGGGGCGGAGCTGGTCCACCAGGGTGTGCAGGGCGTCGCGTACCAGGTCGAGCCGGCCGGGCTCGCCCATCGACCCGGAGACGTCGATGACGAAGGTGAGCGACGCGTCCGGGCGGCGCTCCTCGTCCTCGGCGCGGGTCTGCAGGCCGACCCGCAGCAGCCGCTCGTCCCCGCCGGCCTCGTGGGTCTCGGGCAGGCGGGCGCCGTCGACGTGCACGGCGAAGCCGTCACCGGCGGGCTGCGGGTAGTCCTGACGGAAGGAGTTGACGAACTCCTCGGGCCGCACCGTGCCGCGCTCCGGCAGCCGGCCGTCCATGATGAGCCGGCGGGCGTAGCCGTACGACGCGGTGTCGACGTCGACGGCGAAGGTGGACAGCGGGTCGTCCGAAGCCCGGGTCTCGTCGCCGGACCAGGGGATGTTGCCGTCCGTGCGGGCCGGCTCCCGGGCCGCGCCGCTGCGCTGCCCGCCGCCGTCGGCGGTGCAGGCGCCGACCGTCAGAGTGGTGGCCAACGCCGCCAGCAGCAGCAGCACCGACCGTCTGATCCGGACCATGGTTCCTCCAGAGGGGATGGGGACGGGTCACGATCATTGACGCAGGCCGACGGCACGGCGGATCCCGCCGTGGCCGAGCCGATACCCAAGCGCGACCGTCGTGACCGATTCGTGCGCGGGACGTGACCTGAGCGGCCGCCCTCGGGGGGCGGCGGCGTGCTCGATGCGGCAGAGTGGGCCCACGGCCGGCGGCGGCCGGAACGAGCGGGAGGTGAGCCGTGGACGGCCCGACCGGAGTGGTGTTCCCCGCGACCGGCGACGGCCGGCGCAGCACGACCCTGCTGGGGCGGGCGGTGGTCGCCGACGCCCTGCGCGCGGTGGACCCGGTCGGCGCCCGCTCCGCCGAGCACGAGACCGATTGGCGGCACGGCTACCTCGGCCACTTCCGCCGGCTCGTCGAGGCGGGCCTGCTGTCCCGGGAGGCCGCGCTCACCGTCGCCCGGGACGGGCTCGCCGCCCTGCACGCCCGGATGCGCTACGTCGCGGCGGACGGCAACGAGGTCGCGCTGGAGGAGGCGTTCTCGCTACTCGACCGGGAGCCGCCACTGGAGACCGCCACGGTGACCGGCGCCGGCCCGGTGGAGCGCGAGCTGTCCCTGCCGTACCGGGGGCAGCGCCTGCGCGGTGACGACCTGCGCCGGCGCCTCGACGCCTGGGTGGACGCGGGCGTCGTCGAGCCGAGCTGCGCCGAGGCGGTCCGCGCAGTGCAGGCCAACCCGGACTGGCTGGACCTGCGCGACCAGCGGATCGTGGTGCTCGGCGCGGGCGCCGAGATGGGCCCGCTGCCGTCCCTGCTGCGCTGGGGCGGCGCGGTCGTCGCCGTCGACCTGCCCCGCCCGGAGATCTGGCGCCGGCTGCTGCGCACCGCCCACCGGTACGGCGGCCGGTTGCACCTGCCCGTGCGTCCCGGCACCGGCGACGACGACGCCGCCCTCGCCGCCGGTGCCGGCGCCGACCTGCTGCACCGCCTGCCGCAGGCCGCCCGTTGGCTGCGCGACCTGGAAGGCCGGCTCGTGCTCGGCAACTACGTGTACGCCGACGGCGCGACCAACGTCCGGGTCGCCACCGCGGTCGACGCGCTCACCGTCCACCTGGGGCGCCACCGCCCGGACGCCGCGCTGGCCTTCCTGGCCACCCCCACCGACGTGTACGCCGTGCCCGCCGAGGCCGTCGCCCACGCCGAACGCGGCTACGCCGCCCGCGGGCTGGCGCGCCGGTCGCTGCGGCTGCTCTCCGGCGGCCGGCTGCTGCACCGCAACTACCCGCCCGGCGCCGACCCGGGGATCAACGACAGCCTGGTGCCGCAGCAGGGACCGAACTACGCGCTGGCCAAGCGGCTGCAACGCTGGCGGGCGGCGGCGGCCCGGGACGCCGGCGCGACCGTGTCGTTCACCGTGGCGCCGCCCACCCGCACCCGCTCGGTGCTGCGCAACCGCGCCCTCGCGGCCGCGTACGCCGGGGCGCACCGGTTCGGCATCGAGGTGTTCGAGCCGGCCACCAGCAACACCCTGATGGCAGCGCTGCTCGTGCACGACCTGCGCACCGGCGGCGGTCCCGCCCAGGAGCACCCGTGGCGGGACGAGGCGTACGCGGCGGCGCACGGCGGCCTGTGGCGGGTGCCGTACGCCCCGCGCAGCGCGCTCGGCCTGGCCGTGCTGCTCGGACTGGGTGGTGCGCGGGCCTGAGCACAGGTTTCCTTCTCTTGCGCGCCGGGAAGCCACCTGCATGGCCGAGACCTTCGCAGATCAGGACCTGACCACCCTGCGGTCCATCGCGCGCGGGGCCGGGATAACGGACACCGAGCGCATGCCGCACGACGAACTGGTCGAGATGTTGCGCCGGGCGGGCCTGGCCGATCCAAGCGCCCGGCCGGTCGACACCAGCCTGGCCGATCCGGGTGACCCCGGCACCGACGAGGGCAGGTACCACGCCCGGGGCGTCGGTCAGCGGGAGTCCGCCGGCGGCGCGGGAGCACAGACCGCCGGCCCGCCGGAGCCGCCGACCCGGGATCCGGCCGGGTTGTCCGGGCTGCCCCGCAGCAGCCTGAACCTGGGCGACGAGAGCACCGGCGGACGCGCCGCCGAGGAGGCGATCGGCGCCCGACCCGGGGAGTCGGGCACCGAGATCGACGACCGCGCCGAGGACAGCCGGGGCGTCCGGGGCGAGGTCCGGGATCCGGCCGGGTTGTCCGGGCTGCCCCGCAGCAGCCTGAACCTGGGCGACGAGAGCACCGGCGGACGCGCCGCCGAGGAGGCGATCGGCGCCCGACCCGGCGAGTCGGACACCGAGATCGACGACCGCACCGAGCGCTGACCGAGCCCACCGCGAGCCACCTCGAGCCGGGGTGGCTCGCGGAACATTGTGGACGTTAATCCTGTTTCAGTGCTCAACGCACGTCTGCTCTGTTTGGGGCCGCCGTGCCTTCGGCTCCGGTTATGCGAATAGTGAAAAGAACGGGCCGTCCCTCACCTTCATACTGGGACATACAGTCACAACTTCCCCAATAGCCTCGGCCGGTGGCTTCTCGCATCTCGTTCGACCGGCTCCCCGGCGGCCCGCACCCTCGCACCCCATCGGTCCTGCCTGGACCCGCCCGACCGGTCTTCGTCGACGCGACCGGCGCCCGCCGGCAACGGATCCGGCGCGCGGGCGTCCTCGCCGCGGTGACGTCGCTGAGCTACCTGCCGATGGCCGCGTTCGGCCTGCTCCCCGGCCCCGCGACGCCGATGCTGCCCGGCCCGGTCTCGGTCGGCGGCGCCCCGAGCGGCGGACCCACCCGCCCGCCCGCCGTCGCCCTGTCCCCCCGGCCCACGGACCGGCGACCGGCTCCGCGGCCGACGGACACCGTGGACGCGCCACCGGCGCCCGCCGCCACGCGGCGCCCGGCCGGCGACGCGCGACCGGCGCCCCGGCGGGTCGGCCCCGTCGGGGTGGACGCCCCGGCGGACGATCGGCCCGCCAGCCCGGATCCGACCACGTCGCCGACCCCGACGCCGGACGACCCGACGCCGCCCGCCACGCCGACACCGCCCGCGGCCAGCGAGCCCGGCGCCATCCTGCCCCCCCTGCCCGGGCCCGGTCCGGAGATCGTCGGATGACCCTGCCGAACCGCCGCACCGCCGGCCGCTTCGTCGTCGCGTCCCTCGCCCTGGTGGTCGGGTCCGTGCTGCTGGTCGAGGCGTACGCCAACGCCCGCTTCCGCCCCGACCACGTCCGCGACGCCGAGGACCAGGTCACCGTGCCGGCGGAGATCCTGGACGGCGGCCCGGTGCTCGACGCCCGGGGCGACCAACCCCGCACCTACCGGCTGCCGGCGCGGACCATCGCCCTCACCTTCGACGACGGGCCGGACCCGACCTGGACCCCCCGGGTCCTCGATGTCCTGCGCCGGCACCACGCCCCGGCCACCTTCTTCGTCGTCGGGTCGGAGGTGGCCCGCCACCCCGACCTGGCCCGGCGCGCCGTGGCCGAGGGCCACGAACTCGGCGTGCACACCTTCACCCACCCCGACGTGAGCCTGCTGCCCCCGTGGCGGCAGCGGATGGAGTACGCGCAGACCCAGATGGCGATCGTGCACGCCACCGGGATCCGGACGAGCCTACTGCGCTTCCCGTACTCGTCGGTGCCCAGCGCCGTGGACGACGCCAACTGGCCGGTGATCCGGCAGGCCGCCGGACAGGGCTACCTGACCGTGGTCAACGACCTCGACGGTGAGGACTGGGCGCGGCCCGGGGTGGACGCCATCGTGCGGAACCTGACGCCGCCCGGCGACGAGGGCGCCGTGGTGCTGCTGCACGACGCCGGCGGGGACCGGTCGCAGACCCTCGCGTCCCTGGACCGGTTCATCCCGCTGATGCGCGCCCGCGGCTACACCTTCACCACCATCAGCGGGGGGCTGAACCGGGCCCGGCCGGACGCGTCAGCGTTCGCCGGTAACGTCCCGGCATCCACGATGGACCGCTGGCGGGCCGCCCCGGTCTGCTGGGCGATCCGGCTGGCCGACGGGATCCTGCGTGGCCTCGCCCTGGTCTTCGTGGTGGTCGGGCTGCTCATGTTGACCCGTACGCTGCTGCTGCTCCTGCTGGCCGGCCGGCTGGCCCGGCGCCGACGGGCCCACCGCTGGCCCTGGGGAGTCACGGACGCGCCGGTGTCGGTCATCGTGCCGGCCTACAACGAGCGGGCCGGCATCGTCGCCACCGTCCGGTCCCTGGTCGCCAACGACCACCCCGGGATCGAGGTGATCGTGGTCGACGACGGGTCGACCGACGGCACCGCCGACCTCGTCGACTCCCTCGGCCTGCCCGGCGTCCGGGTGATCCGCAAACCCAACGGCGGCAAGGCGACCGCCCTCAACACCGGACTCCTGTACGCCTCGCACGACATCATCGTCACCGTCGACGCGGACACCGTCTTCGAGCCGGACGCGATCCGGCGGCTCGTCGAGCCGTTCACCGACCCGGGGATCGGCGCGGTGGCCGGCAACGTCAAGGTCACCAACCGGCACGGGCTGCTCGGCAAGTGGCAGCACATCGAGTACGTCATCGGCTTCAGCCTGGACCGCCGCTTCTACGAGAAGCTGGGCTGCATGCCGACCGTGCCCGGGGCGATCGGCGCCTTCCGGCGGCGCGCCCTGGCCGGGGTCGGCGGAATGAGCGGCGACACCCTGGCCGAGGACACCGACGTGACCATGGCGGTGCTGCGCGCCGGCTGGCGGGTGGTGTACCAGGACCGGGCCCGCGCCTGGACCGAGGCGCCCGCCTCGGTGGGCGACCTGTGGCGGCAGCGTTACCGCTGGAGCTACGGCACCCTCCAGTCGATGTGGAAGCACCGGGGCGCCATCCGCGACCGGGGCGCCGGAGCCCGGTTCGGCCGGTTCGGCCTGCCCATGCTCGCCCTGTTCGGCGTGCTGCTCCCCCTGCTCGGGCCGGTGCTCGACGTGCTCGCCCTCTACGGGCTGTTCTTCCTCGACACCACGAAGACCGCCGTGGCCTGGCTGGTCATGCTCGCCGTGCAACTGCTCACCGCGGCGGTGGCCTTCAAACTCGACCGGGAGCCGCTGCGCCCGCTGCTCACCCTGCCGATCCAGCAGTTCGCCTACCGCCAGCTGATGTACCTGGTGCTGGCCCGGTCCATGGTCACCGCGCTGACCGGCGCCCGGCTGGGCTGGCGCCGGGTCAAGCGGGCCGGCGAGCCGGTGGAGGGGACGCCCGTGTCGCCGGGCACCGGGGCGGGTCGGAACCGCTGGTTCGACACCCTGCGGGCGCTCGCACTGGGCCGGGTCATCGCGTACCACATGTTCGGCGCCGCCTGGCTGAGCTTCGCCTTCCCGGCCATGGGGGTGATGTTCGCCCTCGGCGGCTCGCTGATGGCCCGCTCGCTGGACCGTACGCCGGAACGAGCGGTCAGCGGCCGCGTGCGCCGCCTGCTGCCGGGGCTATGGGCCCTCGGCCTGGTGATGGTGCCGCTGATGCTCTGGCACGGCTGGTCCGACCGGCCCGCCTGGCCTGCGCTGCTGACCTGGGCGGTACCGCTGGTGCAGCCGCCGGGCAACCCGTGGGCGTCGGACGTGACCGGGGTGCTCTGGTACCTGGTGACGTACCTCTGGCTGGTGCTGCTCTCCCCCGCGCTGCTGGCCCTGCACCGGCGGTGGCCGCTGTGGTCGGTGCTCGTGCCGCTGGCCGGCGTGGTGCTGCTCCAGACCGCGGCGCCCGGGTTCGACGGGCCGGTCGAGTCGGTGCTGACCGACCTGGTGACCTTCGGCGCCTGCTGGCTGGTGGGTTTCGCGCACCAGGACCGCCGGTTGCGGCGGCTCTCGCTGCCGACGCTGCTGGGCCTGGCGGTGCTCTGCCTGGGGGTCGCGGTCGGCTGGCTGGCCACCCATCCCGAGGCGGGCCGCGACCTCAACGACATCCCGGTGGCGCAGGCGTTCTGGTCGTTCGGGTTCGTGCTGGTGCTGCTGCGCGTCGCGCCGCCGATGGGCTGGCTGTCCCGGCTCCGGCCGCTGGACCGCCTGGTGACCGCGCTGAACAGCCGCGCGCTGACCATCTACCTCTGGCACAACGCCGCCATCGCGATCTGCTTCGCCGTGGGCGACCTGATCGGCTTCTGGCGGCCCGGCCGGCTGGGCTACCTGACGGTCGCCCTAGTGCTGCTCATCGGTCTGGTGCTGGCCCTCGGCTGGATCGAGGACCTCAGCGCCCGGCGGCCACCCCGACTGCTGCCCTGGCCCGGCCGTACGACCGGTCGGCACTCCGGCGAGCCCACCGTGGCGCGTCCCGCCACGGTGCAGCCCGAACCAACTCCAGTGAGGACGTGAACACGTGCAACACGAACGTTCAAATCGTCATATTCGGTTAAATCTGCCGCATACTTGATTCACGTTGGCGGGCGCGCACCCCGGCCGGGTCCGCTCGGCAGCCGGAGACGACGTCACCGCGGGCCGGCCGCCCGCGGTGGCGCGAAGGCGGTGATTGGGGTGATCACCGCGGCCGGCACGGGTCTCGCCCTCCTACGGACCCGTGCCGGCCACCCCCCGACCCGGGCGGCCGGCTGGCCGCCCCGAACATTCGACGCCTGACCCCTCACAGGTCAGAAGCGGAGCGTAGATGGCGATGTGGCACCCGCCGAGCCCGGCGGAACAGGAACTGTGGAACGCGGTGGTGGCCGGAGTGCGAGCGGCCGAAGAGTCGGACCTGGCGGGCGTCGACGCCGCGGTCGACCGGCTGTCACGGCTGCCCCACCCATGGACGTACCACGTCCTCGGGGACACCGCCGGCCTGCTCATCGAGGAACTCGACCCGGACGGCCAGGACGTCTGGCCGCTGCTGGCCGCGCAGCTCGACGACGGCGAGACCGCCGCCCCGGGGACCCGACGCGGCCGAGCGTCGCTGCACCCGAGCGGCCGGCGCTCGACGGAGTCCGGGGCCGGTGAGCCGGAGGCGCTGCGGCGGCGACTGCTGCTCGTCGCCCGGCTCGCCGACGCCACCCAGGTCGGGGTCGGCGCGTTCCTCGACGTCGCGCTGGCCGACAACGACGCCGGGGCCCGCCGGACGCCGTCGAACTCGCTCCCGCACTGCCGCCTCGGCCAGTGAACCGGCCAGCAGGCAGTTCTTGTCGGCACGTGTCCATATGCTCGCGGGGTGCTGTCGCAGGTGGCCGGCCTCTCCCGGCATTTCACTGAAGAGTCACTCAAGGCGTACCTGCTCGCGCGGTCGGAACGGCTGCCGACTGGCTGCCTGATCGTGCGCGGCTACGGCAGCCGGCGCGGCGTGCACCAGAAGGTCGGAGGGCGAGCGTGGGCCCATGTCGCTGCCTACGCGGTGTTCGTCGGCGGCTACCGCCCTGACCTAGAGGTGCATCACGTGTGCAATGTCCCCGACTGCATCGAGCCGACCCACCTCCGTCAACTCAGCCATGCCGAGAACTGTCGGCAGCGCAGGCAGCAGCCGCAGTGCCGCAACGGGCATGACCGTGAGGTGGAGCCCGCCACCGGCCGTCTCCGGAAGGTCTGTCGGCGCTGCAACAGCGAGGCGCAGAGGCGGTGGCGGGAGCGCCGTGCCGCTGAGGTGGCCGAGGCGAGGGCTGGCTATCACGCGTAGGCAGGTCGGGGCCGCACGGGCCAGATACACCAACGTAAGTCGTTACGCACAGGAACTGTCATTATGATGTACTGCCGTTCTGTCCCCTTTGTCCGAACAGATTACTGGATTTTCGTAACTGGCAATCCGGTAATCGGGCCGCGCTTCGGAACGGTGTCAAGGCCTGCAACCTGACCAGCGCGACCGCCGCACGGGCCCGTTCGGAGTCGTGATCATGGGCCGGAAAAGGACTGGACGGGATGATGCCCGGGCTTGTAGCTTGCAGCGGACCGCGACACCGCCCGAGGAGGTGAGACCCATGAACGCTGTATCGATGTGGGTGCTCCCCCTTCCCGTCACGGTCGGGCGATTGACGTAGGTGTCGCCGGGAGCGCCTCGCCAACAGGGCACTCCCGAAAGGCAACACCTATGCACTCTCTGCAGTTCACCCCCGAGCCGTCATCGACCGAGACGGTCGAGCGCGACTCCGCCGGGGTCGACGTCCCCGGACTCCCCTCGCCGGCCTCCGGCACCGATCGCACGCCCTGCATGTTCGACGTGATCATCTCCGGGTGCGGGCCGACCGGTGCGATGCTGGCCGCCGAACTGCGGCTGCACGATGTGCGGGTACTCGTCCTCGAGCAGGAAACCGAGCCCGTGTCGTTCGTCCGCATAGTCGGTCTGCACATTCGCAGTATCGAGCTGATGGCAATGCGCGGGCTGCTGGAGCGCATTCTCGAACGCGGGAGACAGCGTCCGGCCGCCGGCTTCTTCGCTGCCATCGACAAACCCGCGCCCGAGGGCCTGGATTCCGCGTACGCCTATCTGCTGGGCATCCCGCAGCCGGTCATTGTCCACCTGCTCGAAGAACATGCGATCGCACTGGGCGCGCAGGTCCGGCACGGTTGTGCGGTGGCAGGGTTCGCGCAGGACGACGAGGGTGTGACCGTCGAGCTGGCCGACGGAGAACAGCTGCGTTCGCGGTATCTCGTCGGCTGCGACGGCGGGCGCAGTACGGTGCGCAAACTGCTCGGCGTCGGCTTCCCCGGCGAGCCCTCGCGGACCGAGACGCTGATGGGCGAGATGGAAGTGGGAGTGCCGCAGGAGGAGATCGCCGCCAAGGTGGCCGAAATCCGCGAGACCGACAGGCGATTCAGCTTCGGGCCCGCAGGCGTTGGGGTCTATCGCGTCGTAATCCCCAAGGCGGGAGTCAGCGATCGTGCGGAACCGCCCACCCTCGAGGATTTCAAACAACAGTTGCGCACCATCGCCGGAACCGATTTCGGCGTGCACTCCCCGCGCTGGTTGTCCCGCTTCGGGGATGCCACACGGCTGGCCGAACGTTATCGGCTCGGGCGGGTGCTGCTGGCCGGCGATGCGGCACACATCCATCCACCCATCGGCGGACAGGGCCTCAACCTGGGCGTTCAGGACGCATTCAACCTCGGCTGGAAACTGGCCGCACAGATCCGCGGCTGGGCGCCGGAAACACTGCTGGACACCTACCAGGCCGAACGTCGTCCGGTCGCCGAGGACGTGCTGGACAACACCCGCGCCCAGATGGAGCTGCTGTCCCCCGAACCGGGCCCGCAGGCCGTGCGCAGGCTGCTCACCGAACTGATGGACTTCGACGAGGTGAACCGCCATCTGATCGAGAAGATCACCGCGATCGGCATCCGCTACGACTTCGGCGCGGGCCCCGACCTGCTCGGCCGCCGCCTGCGCGACATCGACGTGAAACAGGGCCACCTCTACGGTCTGCTGCATCGCGGCCGCGGCCTGCTGCTGGACCGCACCGAACGCCTGACCGTCGGCGGCTGGTCGGACCGGGTCGATTACCTCGCGGATCCCACTGCGGTACTGGGTGTTCCGTGCGTCCTGCTACGCCCCGACGGCCACGTCGCCTGGGTCGGCGACGATCAGCAGGACCTGGACGACCACCTCTCCCGCTGGTTCGGCAAGCCCGCCAACTGAGTTCGCCTGAGCAACCGAAAATGAATTGAGCCTTGCTTCCGCGTTCCCGTAGCTTGCCCTCAGGCCCATCCCAGTGAGGACAGAGGACAAAACCGCGTGACCCCGCCTGCTCTCTAGACCTGACACCTTCTCGCGCTCACCTGTAGCCGACGCTCCCGTCGGCTCTGCCGGGCTGCCCTCGGGCGCCCGGTCATACAGCGTTCGAGGCCGCGCGTAATCGGCCTCGTGTCAGGTCTAGAGAGATCAGGTCTAGAGAGATCATGTCTTCACAACCTCATATCGTGCTGCCCTGGATCGTCCGTCGGACCAGGCTGCCTCTCCTGTCGTTGGGGTGCGTGGACTGCCGGTCGGGGTCGGCCACCACCGGCGAGGGCAGGTTCCGCGTCAACGCCAACGGCAAGCTGCTGGACGTGTGGCTGCTGGTCCGCTGCGTGTCCTGCGACCGGACGAGCAAGCTCACCGTGCACGAGCGAGCGCCGGTCAGCTCCTTCGATCCGGCCGAGCTCCACGGCTACCACGTCAACGATCCGGAACTGGTGGCGTCCAGGCTGTTGGATCCGTTGCTGGCCCGGCGCAGCCGCTTCGCTCTGGACTGGACGGGGGCCTGGCGGCTGGACGCCCCGTCGGTAAGGCTCGACGAGGCGTGGCCGGTCCGGGTGGACGTCGTCTTCGAGGATCCGGTGCCGGTGCGCCCGGATCGGCTCATTGCGCACGGGCTCGGCCTCAGCAGGCAGGAGGTACTGCGCCGGATCAAGTGCGACATTCCGCTGCGCCGTCGGACGAGCGCCGGATTCACCTTCACCGTGGTCGCCGGCGACTAGCGGGGACGCAGCCGGGCGGCCCGAGTGGCCCGCCCGGCTGCGTCCTTACCCGGCACCCCAGGTCGTGACGGTTCGTCGTCCAAAGCCAAGGCGATACGGTGTTCGCGTGGAACGGGACGAACGGCTCCTTCACGCCTCGTCGTTCGGGGCGGCGGCGACCGCATACGCCGAGCACCGTCCGGACTATGCGCAGGCCGCGGCGCGCTGGGCGCTCGAGCCGGCGCCCGGCTCGCGGGTGCTGGACCTCGGCGCCGGAACCGGCAAGCTCACCGCCACGCTGGTCTCGGTGGGCGCCGACGTCACCGCGGTCGAGCCTGACCCGGCGATGCTGACCGAGCTGCGCCGCGCACTGCCGGACGTCCCTGCCCTGCCGGGTAGCGCCGAGGCGATACCACTGCCGGACGCGTCCGTCGATGCCGTACTGGCCGGTAACGCCATGCACTGGTTCGACATGGCCGTCGCGGGCCCCGAGATCGCCAGGGTCGTGGCACCCGGCGGCATCCTCGCCGGCCTGTGGAACGTCATGGACGACCGGGTCGACTGGGTTGCCGGGCTGGCGCGGGTCAGCGGGAGCGCGGCCATCGGCCCGCGTGACACGCCCACCAGCTGGCGCGCCGAGACGGCCGACGCGCACCTTCCGAAGACTGACGCAGCCGCCCGGTTCGGCTCGCCGGAGCAGGCCGAGTTCCCGCACGGGCAGCGCCGCACCGCCGACTCTCTCATTGCGACACTGGCGACGAGGGCGGGAATGCTGGTCATGCCGGAACAGGAACGCGAGGCCACGCTCGGCCGGATCCGCGCCTTCCTCGCCAGCAGACCAGAGACCGCGGACGGCGAGTTCACCCTCCCGATGCTGACCTGCGTGCTGCGCGTCCGGCGGCTGTGACCGGCGCCCGTGACGACCGCTCCCGTGGACACGGTGCTGCTCTCTGACGGAGTGTTCCTCCTGCGTTCAACCGGATTCGGCCAGCAGGCGGCTATCTACCCGTGATCTGAGCTTGGCGGGGCAGTGCCGCCCGAGGTCGCTTCGGGCTTCATGTAGAGGATCTCGCGGGCCTGCTCCGCGGCGCGGGTGAGGCTCTCGGTGACGAAGTCGACGAAGCGGGCGATGTTCTCGAGGCGGGCGGCGGCCGGGGTGTCGGGTCCGAGGATTCTGACGCCCTGCCGTGCGGTCTCGGCGAGCTGGATGTTGGAACGGGCGGCCGCGACCATCCCCTGGTACCAGACGTCGTTGTCGACGACGTAGCGCTCGCGGCGCCGTTCGTCGCGTTCCCGGCGGATGAGGCCCTGGCGTTCGAGGAACGCGACCGCTTTGGAGATGGACGCCGGGCTGACCTGGAGGCGCTGGACGAGTTCGGACGCCGTGAGGCTGCCCGCGTCGGTGGTGTAGAGGCAGGTCAGCACCCTGGACATCATCTTGGGCAGGCCCTGTTGCATGAAGAGGGTGGTGAACGTCTCCTCGTACTCGCGCACGGCCTCGGCGTCGCGTCCGTCGGCCTGCGGAGTCGCCTGCGGACCTCGGGGAGCGGCCTGCCTGCGCCGGTGAGCGCGCTGTTCCGTGGCGCGGTGGGCCAGGTCCGGGCGGTAGGCGGTGGGGCCGCCGTTGCGCATCACCTCGCGCGTGATGGTCGAGGTGGGGCGGTCGAGACGTCTGGCGATCTCCGCGTAGGCGAGCCCGTCGGCCAGCCCCAGCGCGATCTGCTGGCGTTCCTGCTGGGTGAGCCTGCCTCCCGGCATCCCGATCTCCCCTCACGCTTGCTTGGTGCCGCCAGCATAGCGTTCACTCCCGATCCAATGCAACGAGGCAGCAGGCCTACGTTGCATTGAAGCTGGACCCGTTGCAACGATTATCCAGCCTCTACCTGCGTTAATGCTGCCCGTGTGCAACAAGAGCGTTGCTCGACCTGTGAACGCAACGTAGCGTTTCCGGTGTCAGAAACAACGAGCAACAGGAGAACGTGATGCAGAAGTTCGATACCCCCGCCCCGATCTCCGCCGTCGTGGACATCCCCGCAGGGCGCGTCCAGTTCATCGCCGCCGACCGGGCCGACACCATGGTCGAGGTCCTGCCCGCGGACGCCTCGAAGGGCCGCGACGTGAAGACGGCGGAGCAGACCAGGATCGAATACGCCGACGGCGTCCTGCGGATCCACACCACCGAGGCGAAGAACCAGCTCTTCGGCCCCTCCGGATCCCTGGAGGTCACCGTCCAGCTGCCCGCCGGCTCCAGCATCGCGGGCAAGGCCGCCAGCTCCGAGCTCCGCGGCGTCGGCCGCCTCGGCGACGTCGTCTTCGAAGGCGCGTACCGCCAGATCAAGATCGACGAGGCCGCGAGCGTCCGCCTCACCGCGATCGACGGCGACGTCGAGGTCGGCCGGCTCAACGGCCCCGCGGAGATCAGCACCGCACGGGGCGACATCCGGATCACCGAGGCCGTGCGCGGCACGGTGGTGCTCCGCACCCAGCTCGGCGACATCTCGGTCGGCGCCGCCGGCGGCGTCTCGGCCGCCCTGGACGCGGGCACCGGCTACGGCCGCGTCAGCAACGCCCTCAAGAACGACGGCGCCGCCGACCTCGACATCCGCGCCACCACCTCCCACGGCGACATCGTCGCCCGCAGCCTCTGAGGAGCACCCATCATGACCAACCTGGCCATCGCGGCGAACGGGCTGCGCAAGTCCTACGGCGACAAGATCGTGCTCGACGGCGTCGACCTGGCCGTCCCCGAAGGAACGATCTTCGCCCTGCTCGGCCCGAACGGCGCCGGCAAAACCACCGCCGTCAAGATCCTCTCCACCCTCATCTCCCCCGACCGCGCCTCCGGGGACCTGCGGGTCGGCGGCCACGACCTCGCCGCCGACCCGCAGGCGGTACGCGCCGCGATCGGCGTCACCGGCCAGTTCTCCGCCGTCGACGGCCTGATCACCGGCGAGGAGAACATGCTCCTCATGGCCGACCTGCACCACCTGTCCAAGCGCGACGGCCAGCGCACCGCCGCTGAGCTGCTGGAGCGCTTCGACCTCACCGACGCCGCGAAGAAGCCCGCCTCCACCTACTCCGGCGGCATGAAGCGCCGCCTCGACCTCGCCATGACCCTGGTCGGCAACCCGCGGATCATCTTCCTCGACGAACCGACCACCGGCCTCGACCCCCGCAGCCGCCACAACATGTGGCAGATCATCCGCGAGCTCGTCTCCGACGGCGTCACCGTCTTCCTCACCACCCAGTACCTGGAGGAGGCCGACCAGCTCGCCAACCGGATCGCCGTGCTCAACGACGGGAAGATCGCCGCCGAGGGCACCGCCGAGGAGCTCAAGCGGCTCATCCCCGGCGGACACGTCCAGCTGCGCTTCGAGGACCCCGCCGCGTACGAGCGGGCCGCCGGCGCGCTGGGCGAGACCGTGCGCGACGACCAGGCGCTGACTCTGCGGGTCCCCAGCGACGGCACCCAGCGCGAGCTGCGCGCGATCCTCGACCGGCTGGACGCCGCCGACGTACACGCCGCCACCCTCACCGTGCACACCCCCGACCTCGACGACGTGTTCTTCGCCCTGACCGGCGGCGCCCGCGTCCCCCACCAGGCCAAGGAGGCCGTCCGATGAGCTCCCTCTCCCTCGCCGTCCGCGACTCGTCCACGATGCTGCGCCGCAACCTCCTGCACGCCCGGCGCTATCCGTCCCTCACCCTGAACCTGCTGCTCACCCCGATCATGCTGCTGTTGCTCTTCGTCTACGTCTTCGGCGACACGATGAGCGCGGGCATCGGCGGTGCGGACCGCTCCGAGTACGTCGCGTACCTCGTCCCGGGCCTGCTGCTGATGACCATCGGCAGCACCGTGATCGGAACCGCGGTGTCCGTCTCCACCGACATGACCGAGGGCATCATCGCCCGCTTCCGCACGATGGCGATCCACCGCGGCTCGGTGCTCGTCGGGCACGTGGTCGGCAGCGTGCTGCAGTCGGTCCTGAGCGTGGTCCTCGTGGGCGCCGTCGCCGTGGCCATCGGCTTCCGGTCCACGGGTGCCGGTGTCCTGGAGTGGCTCGCGGCGTTCGGGCTGCTCGTGCTCTTCGCCATGGCGCTCACCTGGATCGCGGTCGGCATGGGCCTGGTCAGCCCGAACGCCGAGGCCGCCAGCAACAACGCGATGCCGCTGATCCTGCTGCCGCTCCTGTCCAGCGCCTTCGTCCCGGTCGACGCCATGCCCGGCTGGCTCCAGCCGATCGCCGAGTACCAGCCGTTCACGCCCGCCATCGAGACCCTGCGCGGTCTCCTGCTCGGCAGCGGGATCGGCCACAACGGGTGGCTCGCGGTCGCCTGGTGCCTGGGCCTCGCGGTGCTCGGCTACTTCTGGGCGACGTCGAAGTTCAACCGCGACCCGAAGTAACCGCCAGCACAGCTCGCCCCCGATCAGGGCGGCCTACTCCGACACCACGTCGGCGTACGCCGCCCTGTCGGCGTTCTCAGCCAAGCGCCATCCGGATCTTCCAGCAGCTCGGCGGGGCGTTCGGCGGGGCGGTGCTGGCCGTGGTGCTCCAACGGCAGCTCGCCGGCCAGGCCGACGCGGCCGGACGGGCCGCCGCGTTCGGGGCGACGTTCTGGTGGGTGCTCGGGTGCACGCTGCTGGCGGCGCTGCCCGCGCTGCTGCTCAGCGCCGTCGCCAGGGCCACCACCGGCGGCGGGCCGGCGCGGCGGGGACGTGCTCGGGGCTCGCCGCCCGGGCCACTCGCTCGGCTGCGGCCCGCTCCCGGGCGGCCCGCCAGTCGCGGACCACCTCGTCGGCGTTGACCGGGCGGACCGCCACGCGCGGGCCGGTGGGGGTGCGCAGCCAGGCCACGACCTCCGCGTTCAGGGCGGCCACGTACCCCCGCACCGACTCCTCGGTGGGCAGGTCGCGGACCTCCTCCGGGAGCTTCTCGATGCGGCGGCGCAGTTGCAGCGGAGTGGGTAGGAGCAGGTCGCCGGGGAGCTGCTCGCGCTCCAGGAAGCTCCGGATCCACCAGCCCTCGTCGTAGGGCAGGTCCCGACCCGGGATCGGCTTGCCCGCCCCCGGCAGGTTGTCGAACTCGCCGCGCTCCTGGGCCGAGCGGATCTGCGCCTCGACCGCGGCCTCCCACGCTGTCGTCACCGCCGTCACCTCCCCTACCCACCGTATCCGCCGGTCAACGACCTGGTTCAGCGCCCGACGGGACCTGGCTGTTCCCGTCCGGCGGTCCGCGGTGGCGCGGCGTACCGTGCTGGTGGGCCGGCGGGCGGCCCGTACCCCCGGGCGGGAAGGATCACCGGCGTGCGCGACTGGCTCATCGGCCTCGGGGTCGCGGTGGCCTGCCTGCTGGCCAGCTGGGCGCTGCTGGTGCTGCTGGCCCGGCGGCTGCCGCCGGGCATCCTGCGTGATCTGGCCGCCTTCATCCCCGACTGCCTGACCACGGTGCGGCGGCTGCGCCGCGACCCCCGGGTGCCGCGCCGGGCCAAAATCGCCATCGTGTTCGCCGGGCTCTGGCTGGCCAGCCCGATCGACCTGATCCCGGAGTTCCTACCGGTCATCGGCCCGCTCGACGACATCGTGGTGGTGGCGCTCGCGCTGCGCTACGCCGGCCGGCAGGTGCCCCGGCAGGTGCTGCTCGACGCCTGGCCGGGCGAGCCCCGGCTGCTGCTGCGCCTGCTCGGCCCGGCGCCGGCGACCGGACCGGGCACCGAGGGACCCGAGCGCTGAGCAGCCTGCCGGCCGCCGTCAGGGTTCAGGGCAGCAGGCGGACATGCCGGTGACCGTCGCGCGGGAACGGCGGCCGGGCCGGCAGCACCTCCGCGAATACGTACCCGCTCTTCTCCGCCACCCGGCAGGACGCCGGGTTGTCCACCTGGTGCAGCAGTTCCAGGCGGGTCAGGCCGCCCGCGGCGAACCGGGCGGAGGCCCAGCCGGTGACCGCCGCCACGGCCCGCGGCGCGACCCCGCGCCCCCGGGCCGACGCGGCCGTCCAGTAGCCCACCTCGGCGGCCGGCCGTCCCGGGGTGACCTCCTTGAGCACCACGTTGGCCACCAGCCGCTCCCCCTCGGTCGTGGGCTCCAGCACCGCGAAGCTGAACCGGCGGTCGGCCGCCCAGCCCTGCCGGCTGCGGCGCAGGAACGCGCGGGCCTCGGCCCGCGTGGTCACCGGGTAGCTGGTCCACGAGCGCAGCACCGGGTCCCGGTATGCGGCCAGCAGCGCCTCGGCGTCGTCGTCGCGCCACGGTCGCAGCAGCAGGCCGGGGGCGGAGGAGGTGGCGGGGGCGTGGAGCACGATCGGCATCCCGGTAGTGTCGCCCGTCACGCCGCCGTCCGGCGAGCCCGCCCTGGCGCGTCGTACCGCCCGCGTAGGGTCCGGGCAGGACGGACGGCGGGGAGGACGCATGGTCACGGTCGGCGCGCTGGTGGGGATCGCCCTGGTGGCGTTGGGTCTGGTGCTCACGCCCGGCCCGAACATGGTCTACCTGGTGTCCCGGTCGGTCACCCAGGGGCGGCAGGCCGGGCTGGTGTCGCTGCTCGGCGTGGCCGTCGGCTTCCTGGTCTACCTGGCCGCCGCGGTGGCCGGCATCGCCACGGTCTTCGTGCTGGTCCCACCGCTGTACACGGCGGTGAAGCTGGGCGGCGCGGCGTACCTGCTGTGGCTGGCCTGGCGGACCCTGCGCCCGGGCGGGCGGTCGGCGTTCACCCCGGCGCCGCTGCCGCCGGACCGCCCGCGGCGGCTGTTCACCATGGGCCTGGTCACCAACCTGCTGAACCCGAAGATCGCCATCCTCTACGTGTCGCTGCTGCCGCAGTTCGTCGACCCGGCGCGCGGGCACGTGGCGGTGCAGAGCCTGCTGCTGGGGCTGACCCAGATCGGCATCGCGCTGACCGTGAACGGGTTGATCGTGCTCACCGCCGGCACGGTGTCGGCGTTCCTCACCCGGCGGCCCGCCTGGGCGCGGGCCCAGCGCTACGTGATGGGCACCGTGCTGGCCGGGCTCGCGATCCGGATCGCCGCGGACCGCTCGCGCGCCGCCGTCGCCGCCCCCTGACCGGTACGCCGGGCTGCCCGATCAGAGGTTGTCGGGCTGGGTGAGCGCCGGGTGGCGTTCACCCGGTGCGGCGTACCAGGGCTGGGGGTCCTCGCGCAGCGCGGTGCCGATCCGCAGGTGGGACCAGTCGTCCAGCTCGGGCAGCTCGTCCGGGGCGAACCAGCCGACCGCGAGGGATTCGTCACCGTCGGCGGTGGCGGTGCCCCCGATCGCCCGGCAACGGAACCACACGTTGAGGAACTCGCAGGCGTCCCCGTTGGGGTAGACGACCGGATGGGTGGCCACCCCGCCGATCCGCTCGATCTCGATCTCGACGCCGGTCTCCTCGCGGACCTCGCGGATCAGCGCGTCGGCGGGCTGCTCGCCGGGGTCGACCGTGCCGGCCGGCACCGACCAGCGGCCGTTGTCACCGCGGCGGGCCAGCAGCACCCGCCCGGACTCGTCGGTCACCACCGCGCTGACCCCGTACAGCATCAGCAGGTCGGATCCGATGTGCCGGCGCATCCGCGCGATGTAGGGCGAGACAGGCATGGCGGCACCCTACCGGCGGGCCTCCCGGTGCCGCCGGAGCATGCCGGCGGCCAGCGGCGCACCGTCCAGGTCGCCGGCGGCCAACCGCCCGGCGACGGTACGGCGCACCAGCCGGTCGGCCAGCGCGGGCGCGTGGCGGGCCAGGGCCAGCTCCAGCCGGCCCCGTCCGGTGGTGGCCACGTCCCGGGGCGCCCGGCGGGCGGTGGCGGCGCGCAGGATCGCCGCGACGACCCCCTCGACGGGTTCCAGCCGCGACACCCCGTTCAGTGACAGCCCGGCCTCGGCGGTGCTGTCGTGGATCGGCGAGGCGACCATGCTCGGGTAGACGACGCTGACCCCGACATGGGTGCCGACCTCGTGGCGCAGCGCGTCGGCGTACGCGACGAGGGCCCGCTTGCTCACCCCGTACGCGGCCGCGAGGGGCAGCGGCAGCACGGCCATCCGGCTGGCCACGAAGACCACCCGGCCGCGGGTCGCCTCCAGTGCGGGCAGCGCCGCCGCCGTGGTGCGCCAGGCGGCGAGCAGGTTGACCTCCAGTTGCCGGCGGACCACCTCGTCGGGGGGCAGCTCGGCCGGGGCGGGTCCGCCGACGCCGGCGTTGTTGACCAGCAGGTCCAGGCCGCCGAGCCGGTCCACGGCGGCGGCCACCGCGGCCGGCACGGCGGCCGGGTCGGTCAGGTCGCAGCCGAGCACCGGCATGTCGCCGCTCTCGTCCGGGTGCAGGTCCAGCCCGACGACGCGGGCGCCCGCGCCGGTCAGCGCGGCGCACAGGTGCCGCCCGAAGGTGCCCCGCGCGCCGGTGACCAGCACCCGCCGCCCGGCCAGCCCGCTCACCGTCGCACCTGCGCGCGACGCCGCCCGGCGGTCAGCTCCCGCTGCAGCTCGGTCAGGTACGCGTCGAAGTCGACCCGCATGTGCGGCCGGCGCTGCCCCCACCGGGTGGTGGCGGCGCGCAGTTCGGCTCGGCAGACGGCGGCCTGCCGGGCCCGGTCCGGCGGGGCCCAGGTGCCGGCGAGCCAGCCGGCCACCAGCCGGGCCTGGGCCTCGACCAGCGGGAACGCCGCGCCGGTGGACTGCATGAGCCCGACGAAGGCCAGACCGGGGGCGTCCAGGTGGAACACGTGCCGGTAGAGGGGTAGCCGGTCGGCGCCGTCGCCGAGCAGCTCGGGGTCGAGGAAGGGCACCTCCACCCGGTAGCCGGTGCACCAGATCACCAGGTCCACCTCGTCGGCACGGCCGTCGGTGAACTCGACCCGGTCGCCGGCGAACCGGGCGATGCCGGGACGGGCCTGGATGTCGCCGTGGGTGAGCCGGGACAGCAGCCCGTCGGAGAGGGTGGGGTGGTCCTGGAGGAAGCCGTGGGCGGGAGCGGGCAGCCCGTACCGGGCGGGTGGGCCGACGGTGGCGGTGAGCATGGTCTGGCTGATCCGCTGCCGCAGCCGCCAGGGCAGCCGGCGGGCGAGCGCCCCGTTGAGGGTGTCGGAGGGGCGACCGAGCAGGTACTTCGGCACCACCCAGACCCCGCGGCGCAGCGACAGCAGGGTGCGCGAGGCGGCGTACGAGGCGTCGACGGCGATGTCCATGGCGGAGTTGCCGCCCCCGACCACCAGCACCCGCCGGCCGGTGAGCTGCTCCGGGCCCCGGTAGTCGTGGCTGTGCAGCTGCTCGGCGGTGCACCCGTCCGGGTACGGGTCGGGCCGCTTCGGCACCCGGTTGTGCCCGTTGGCCACCACCACCGCCTCGACGTCGAGGTGGACCGGCCCGTCCGGTCCGGTGGCGTGCACGGTCCAGCCGCCCGCCGCCGCCGGGGTGACCCGCTCGACGGTGTGCCGCAGCCGCACGGCGTCGTGCAGCCTGAACCGGTCGGCGTAGTCGGCGAGGTAGCCGGCGATGCGGGTGTGGTCCGGGTAGTCGGGCCAGTGCGCCGGCATCGGGTGGTCGGCGAACTGGGTGCGCCCCTTGCTGGTGTTCAGGTGCAGCGTCCGGTACGCCGGCGAGCCGGGCGACCCGTACACCCAGAGGCCGCCGACCGTGTCGGCGGTCTCGAACGCGACCGCCGGCACGCCGGCGTCGGCGAGCGCCTTGAGGGTGGCCAGTCCGGCTGCGCCGGCGCCGATGACCGCCACCCTGGGCTGCGCCGTCATGCCCGCCTCCTAAATCCAACGACCGCTGGATAATCCCCGGCGGGCGGCGGCCCGTCAAGGGGTGGCCGGCGGGTACAGCCCATCGAGGAAGCGGTGCACGAAGGCCCGGAACTCGCGCCGCTCCCGGGCGCCGGAGCCGTGCTGCGCGGCGAGGGCCACCACGTGCCCGTGCACCGCCCAGACCAGGCTGCGCACGGTGACGTGCGGGGCCGGCTCGACCAGGGCGCCGCCCGCCGCGGCGGCGGCGAGCAACTCCTCGACCAGCGCGTAGAGCGGGGCCGCGTACCGCTGGTCGAGGTCGGCGTGCCGGTGCGGCTCCAGCCAGCGGCGCAGCCACAGCGCGGTGGTCTCCGGCCGGTCCTCGAGGAAGTCGACGAACACGTCGACCAGGTCGTGCAGCGCGCGCAGCGCGTCGGCCGGCCCGGCCGGCAGGGCCGCCCTTGCGCGCTCACCGGCCGCCTCGATGACCTCCCGCTCCGCGGCGAAGACCCGGGCGAAGCAGGCGTCGTAGAGCTGCGCCTTCGTACCCGTGTGGTGGGCGACGGTGGCCACGTCGACGCCCGCCGCGGCGGCGACGTCGCGCAGGCTCACCGCGTCGAAGCCACGCTCGGCGAAGAGCGCGGTGGCGGCGGCGAGCACCAGGTCGCGGGTGGGTCGCTGGTCGTCGCGGCGGGGCCGGCCCGGTCGGCGGCGGGGCATGGTCATCCCGCCATTGTTCCCCCTACAATCCAGCATCCGTTGGATTGGGGCGGCGTGCCCCAGGAGGAGGCGGCGATGACCGGGCTCGACCAGCGGCGGCGGGCCGCCGCCGCCCTGCCGCGCGGCCCACTGGTCGGCTTCGCCGCCGGCTCGCTCGGCATGGGCGTCTGGGTCACCGTGCCCGGACTGCTGCTGCTCTACTTCCTCACCGACGTCCTCGCGGTCGCCCCGTGGCTCGCGGGGCTGAGCCTGCTGCTGCCGAAGATCGCCGACGTGCTGCTGCACCCCTGGATCGGATACCGCTGCGACGTCGAGCAGGCCCGCCGCGGCCACCGGCGGCGGCTGCTGCTGACCGGCTGCGCCCTGCCGCCGGCGTTCGCCGCGCTGTTCGCGGTGCCCGGCGGGCTGAGCGGCCCGGCCGCCGCGGCCTGGGTAGCGCTGTTCTTCGTCGCCGGGAACCTGCTCTTCGCCGCGTACCAGGTGCCCTACCTGGCCACCCCGGCGGACCTGCGGATCGGCTATCACGAGCGGACCCGGCTGATGGCCTTCCGGATGGTGGTGCTCACCCTCGGCATCCTGGTCTCCGGGCTACTCGCGCCGCTGCTGGCCGGTGGCGACGACGCCACCCGCGGCGGTTACCTGCGGATGGCGGCGCTGCTCGCGGTCGGGATGCTCGCCGCCATGGCGATCGGCGTCGCCGGGATCGACCGGCTGCGCCGCGCCGCGGCCGTGCCGGCGCCGCCGCACCCGGCGGGCGGGTGGCGGGCCCTGGCGGCGAGCCTGCGCGATCGGCAGTTCCGCTGGCTGGTCGGCGCGTACCTGGCCATGTCGACCACCACTCACCTGGTGCTGGCCGGGGTGCCCTACTACGCCGAGTACGAGCTGGGCCGCCCGAAGCTCACCACGGTGCTGGTCGCCGCGTTCGTCGCGCCGGCGCTGCTGGTGACCCCGGCCTGGCTGGCCGTGGCCCGGCGGTTCGGCAAGCAGCGGGCGCTGCTCGCCGGGCAGCTGGCCTTCGCCGCCGGCGCGCTGGTGCTGGCCGTCGGCCGTCCGGCCGGGCTGCCGGTGCTGGTCGCCGCCGTGGCGGTGCTCGGGGTGGCGTTCGCCGGGATGCAGCTGCTGCCCTTCTCGATGCTGCCCGACGTGATCCGCGCCGCCGACACCGACCGGGCCGGCACGTACACCGGCGTGTGGACCGCCACCGAGGCCACCGGCGCGACGCTCGGCCCCTACGCCTACGCGCTCTGCCTGGCCGCCGGAGGCTTCGTGGCCTCCGCCGCCGGGCAGACGGTCACCCAGTCGCCGGGCGCGCTGGCGGCGATCCGGTACGGCTTCGGCCTGCTGCCCGCCGCCGTGATGGTGGTCGCGGTGCTGCTGCAACGCCGCTACACCCTCGACCGCGCGGCCCGCGCCGACGCCGGCCGCCAGGTTGCCGACTGACGGGTCGGGCCGCACGGCGACCAGGCCGTGATTCGCACCGGGCCGTCGGCGCCGTCGTGACCCGCGGCAACTAGACTTCGCCGCCGATGGACGCCGAGCCCGCCCCCGAGACCCGCCCCTGCGCCCACTGTGGACGGGACGTGCCGCAGCGCGCCGGCGCCGGCCGGCCCTTCCGGTACTGCCGGGACAACGACGGCGCCTGCCAGCGGGCGTCGCGCAACTCCCGGATGCGCCACCGCAACGCCCCCGGCCTGCCCGGGCAGGTGGCCCGCACCTGGGAGGCGGTGGACCGGCTCGACCAGATCGTGGAGACCCTCACCGACGCGCTGCACGCCGAGCTCTCCCCCGCCGGGGTGGAGCGGCAGCTCGCCGAGGTCCGCGCCGAGACGGCCGCCCAGGTGGCGGCGGCGCACACCGAACGCGACGAGGCCCGCCGGGACGCCGAGGACGCCGCCGCGGTCGCCGCCCGGGCCCGCCAGGAGGCCCGGGCGGCGCTGGCCGAACGCGACGCCGCCCGGGAGCGGGCCGACCGGGCCGAGGCGGAGTCCGCAGCGGCCACCGACCGGGCCCGGTACGCCGAGGCGGCCCGGGACGAGGCCCGCGGGGAGGCCGGCGCCGCGCAGGCGCTGCGGGTGCAGGCCGAGCGGGACCGCGACGCCGCCCGCCACGAGCTGCGTACCGTGCGGGCCGAACGCGACGGCGAGCGCCGGCGGGTCACCGACCTGACCGCCGAGCGGGACGCCACCCGGGGCGACGCCGAGCGGGCCACCCGCTCGGCCGGCGAGGCGCTGGAGCGGGCCGAGCGGCTGCGCGCCGAGGCCGACCGGGCCCGCGCCGAGGCCGAGACGGCCCGCGCGGACGCCGCCGAGGCGCGGCGGACCGGACAGGCGGCGGCCGAGCAGGCCCGCGCGGAGGCCGCGGAGGCGCGGCGGATCGGGCAGGAGACGCAGGTCGCCCGGGACCGGGCCGAGGCCGGCCGGGCGGAGGCCGTCGCGGCGGCCACGGCCACCCGGGAGGAGCTGGCGGCCCGCGCCGCCGAGCGGGACGCCCTCGCCGCCGACCTGGCGGCCGCGCGGCAGGCCGCCGCCGCCGTCGAGGCCCGGCTTGCCGAGCTGACCGCACGGCTGGCCGCGGCCGAGGCCGACCGCGACGCCGCCCAGCGGCGGGCCGGTCAACTCGCCGACCAGGTCAGCGACCTGGCGTCCGCCCTGGCCCGGCTCGGCTCCCGCACCGGCTGACGCCACCGTCGCGCCGCCGGCCCACCGGCCACGAGCTGGGACGGGAGAGCGGAAGGTGACCTCCGCGGAGCATGATCAGGGCGTGGGTAAGACGTACGAGCGCATCGACGGCCGGCTGCGGAGCTTCATCGAGACGCAGCCGATGTTCTTCACGGCCACCGCCCCCCTGTCCGGCGACGGCACCATCAACCTCTCCCCCAAGGGCCTGCGCGGCTCCTTCGCCGTGCTCGACGAGCTGACAGTCGCCTACCTGGACTTCGCCGGCAGCAACGCCGAGACCGTCGCGCACCTGCGGGAGAACGGCCGCATCACGCTGATGTGGTGCGCCTTCACCGGCCCGCCGAACATCGTCCGCGTGCACGGGCGGGGCGAGCCGGTGTTCCGCGACGACCCGCGGTGGCCGGAGCTGCTCCGGCACTTCCCGGACATCGACCCGGACCCGCACGGGCTGCGGGCGATCGTCGTGGTCCGCGCCGAGCTGATCCGCGACACCTGCGGCTACGCCGTGCCGCTGATGACCTACGAGGCCGACCGGGACCTGCACGGGCGGCGGTTCGCCCGGGAGGACGACGCGTCGCTGAGCGCGTACTTCGCCGGCAAGGAGCATGTGACGACCAGCATCGACGGGCTGCCCGGCCTGCCGCTGCCGCTGCCGCCGACCCCGGCGAGGTGAGCCCCGGTCAGTGGATGCCGGCCATCAGCTGCCGGATCTGCCGGGTGAACATCACCGCGGCCAGCCCCAGCACCACCGAGGCGAGGCCGAAGGTCAGGAAGTACGTCGGCTCGGACCAGGTGTCGGCCAGCCGCGCCACCTGACCACCGATCGCGTCGCCGACGGCGGTGGCGAGGAACCACAGGCCCAGCATCTGGCTGGCGTACTTGACCGGGGCGAGCTTCGTGGTGGCCGACAGGCCCACCGGGCTCAGCGCCAGCTCACCGGCGACCTGGATCGCGTACACCGCCACCAGCCACCACGGCGAGACCAGGTCGCCGCCGACGGCGGCCTGCGCGGCGGCGGCCATCAGCACGAACGACAGGCCGTTGAGCACCAGGCCGACGGCGAACTTCATCGGCGTGGACACCCGGTGCCCGAGCTTCAGCCACAGCCAGGCGGCCAGCGGCGCGCCGATGATGATCAGGATCGGGTTCACCGACTGCAGCCACGACGCCGGGAAGGTGAAGCCGGCCACGTTCCGGTCGGTCTGGTCCTCGGCGAAGATGTTCAGCACCGACCCGGCCTGGTCGTAGATCAGCCAGAACGCGGCGGCGAAGACGAACAGCCACAGGTACGCCTTCATCCGGCTGCGCTCGGTGGCGCTGATCTCCCGGTCGGTCAGGATCCGCGCGAAGTACGCGACGGTGACCAGCACGGTGACCAGGGTGAGCAGGTTGACCACCGTGTTGACGGTGAAGAGCCCGACCAAGGCGAGCACGGCCAGCACGACGAGCACCGCCACCGTGACCACGGCGATGCGGGTCAGCGCCCGCCGCCGGTCCGCGCCGAGCAGGGGGTCGGCCGGTCGGGCGCCGGCGTCACCGAGGTTGCGCCGGCCGAGCGCGTACTGGAGCACGCCGAAGGTCATGCCGATCGCGGCCGCGCCGAAGCCCAGGTGCCAGTTGATCCGCTCGCCGAGGAAGCCGGTGATCAGCGGGGCGATGAACGCGCCCAGGTTGATGCCCATGTAGAAGATCGAGAACCCGGCGTCGCGGCGCGGGGAGTCCCGGTCGTAGAGGTCGCCGACCATGGTGGAGATGTTGGGCTTGAGCAGGCCGGTGCCGAGCACGATCAGCGTCATGCCGGCGAACACGCTCCACCGGGCCGGGACCGCCATCACGTAGTGCCCGGCGGCGATCACCACGCCGCCCCAGAGCACGCTGCGCCGCGCGCCGATCAGCCGGTCGGCCACCCACCCGCCGGGCAGCGCCATCAGGTACACCATCGCGTTGTAGGTGCCGTAGACGGCGTTGGCGGTGGACTCCCCGATGGCCAGCCCCTCGTCGGCGACCGACGCGGTCAGGTACAGCACCAGGATGGCCCGCATGCCGTAGAAGCTGAACCGCTCCCACATCTCGGTGAGGAACAGGGTGGACAGCGCCCGGGGGTGACCGAAGAAGGTCTTCCCGCCGGGTGGTCGGGCATCGACCGGCGCGTCACTGGTCATCGTCACCTCCGCACACGTGGAGGCGGCTAACATCCCCGTTGGCGGTCGAAACACTCCACCGATTCGGCCCGGCCGGGGACGACCCCGCCGGGCAGCTGTCATGACCGGCTACTCTTGAGGATCCCGACCCCACGCCGGCCCTGTCGGCGTGGCCGGGAATGGGCCGGCGGTGACGGACCGTTACACCTGAAGACAGCACCACGAACGAGGGGAAGTCGATCATGGGCGAGCGTATGCTGCGCGGTAGCCGGCTGGGCGCAGTCAGCTACGAATCCGACCGCAACACGGAGCTCGCGCCGCGTCAGACCCGCGAGTACCTCTGCGCGAAGGGGCACCAGTTCGAGGTGCCGTTCGCCGTCGACGCCGAGGTTCCGACGACCTGGGAGTGCAAGTTCGACGGCAGCGTCGCCCGCCTGGTCGACGGCAACGAGCCCGAGCAGAAGAAGGCCAAGCCGCCGCGTACCCACTGGGACATGCTGCTGGAGCGGCGCTCGATCGCCGAGCTGGAGGACATCCTCGCCGAGCGGCTCCAGGAGGTCCGCACCCGCCGCGGTCGCGCCTGAGCACCCGTAACGACGCCAAGCGCCCCCGGGATCACCCCGGGGGCGCTTCGTCATGTCTGTCCGGTTTCACCGGCCGGGTTCGACGATCTCCCCCTCGATGGCCCGGCCGGGCTCGGTGACCGGCTGCGGCTGCGGGGCCGACGTGGGCTGCGGCGCGCCCCGGCGCACCCGCACCCGGCGCGGCCCGAACAGGTCACCGGCGACCATCGACGACACCCGGCGCTCGGTGGCCCGGCGCACCCCGGCGCGGGCCAGCCGCCGCACCGGCGGCACCAGCAACAGCAGCCCCACCACGCCGCTGACCAGGCCGGGCAACGCCAGCAGCAGCGCACCGAGCAGGCCCACCAGGCCGTCGGTGACCTGCTGCCCCGGCGGCTGCCCGGATTCCACCGCGGCCCGGAAGCCGCGCCAGGCCCGCAGGCCCTCCCGGCGCAGCAGCACCAGGCCCAGCAGCGAGGCCGCGAACACCAGCAGCACCGCGAACCCGAACCCGACGCCCCGGCCCACCAGGACGAACACGGTCAGCTCCAGCAGCGCGAGCAGCAGCAGAGCCGGTGGTACGTACTTCAGTCCTCGGCGCATCTCACCTCATCCGCACGGCGGTGTCATCACGCCCTTCCAGCATGACACGTCCGCGCTCACGGCCAGCGGGCCAACGCGTCCGGGCGGCGGGCCGACGCCCGCCGGTCCCGCAGCCCCCAGGTGGTGATCCGCCACAGCGCCTCGGCCACGATCAGCGGGCTCATCTTGCTGTCGCCGTGCTCCCGCTCCGCGAAGGTGATCGGCACCTCGACCATGCGCACCCCGGCGCGGTGCGCCAGCCGGGACAGCTCCACCTGGAAGGCGTACCCCTGGGAGCGCACCGAGGCCAGGTCGATGGCGTCCAGCGCGGCCGACCGGTACACCCGGTAGCCGCCGGTGGCGTCGGAGACCGGCACGCCCAGCGCCAGGCGCGCGTACAGGTTGCCGGCCCGGGACAGCAGCAGCCGCCGCAGCGGCCAGTTCAGCACCCGCGCGCCGCGGGTCCACCGGGAGCCGATCACCATATCGGCGTCGCGGGCGGCGTCCAGCAGCGCCGGCAGGTCCTCCGGGGCGTGCGAGCCGTCGGCGTCCATCTCCACCACGGCGTCGTAGCCGCGCTGCCGCGCCCAGGCGAAACCGGCCAGGTAGGCCGCGCCGAGCCCTTCCTTGCCGGGGCGGTGCAGCACGTGCACGTGCGGGTCGGCGCCGGCCAGCCGGTCGGCGATGGCGCCGGTGCCGTCGGGACTGTTGTCGTCGGCGACGAGGACGTCCACCCCCGGCGCCGCCGCCCGCACCCGGGCGACGATCCGGTCGACGTTCTCGGCCTCGTTGTAGGTGGGAATGACCACGAGGACCCGTCCCACCCCGGGATGGCCGACCGTGCGCTTGTCGGCTACCAAGCCCACCGTGTACCGCCTCCCGCTCGTCGTCCCTATTCCGGGCTGACCTCCCGCCGGCGGCGCAGCACGGCCGCGCCGGCCAGGGCCGCGACGGCGAGCGCCGCGAGGGAAACCTCCGGCCACACCCCCGCCGTCGTGGCCGGGGTACGTCCGTCGCCGAGTCGCATCTGCCGCACCACCACCGCGGCGGTGTTGAACCCGGTCGCCCCGTCTACCCGCCCGTCCGGGGAAACGAACCCGGACACCCCGACCGTGGAGGCCATCAGCGCGGCGCGACCGTGCTCGACGGCGCGCAGCCGGACCATGGCCAGCTGCTGGCGGGCCTCGGCCACGTCGAAGGTGGCGTTGTTGGTCTGCACCACCAGCAGCTGCCCGCCGCCGGTGACGGTGTCCCGGACGATGCCGTCGTAGGCGACCTCGAAGCAGATCACGTCGCCGAGGGTGGCCGCGCCGGTGTCCAGCACGCCGGGGGTGCTGCCGGGGACGAAGTCGGAGCGGACCCGGTCGACCTCGGAGCTGACCATCCGGGCGATCTCGCGCAGCGGCACGTACTCGGCGAACGGCACGGGGTGGCGCTTGGTGTAGAGCTGGTCCAGGTCGGCGCCGCTGCCGGGGCGCCACAGCAGCCCGGCGTTGCGGACCTGACCCTCGCCGGGGCCGAGCAGCACCGCGCCGACCAGGATCGGCGCGCCGATCGCGTCGGCGGCCTGGGTGATCCGGTCGCCGGCGCCGGGGTTGCGCAGCGGGTCGATGTCGCTGGAGTTCTCCGGCCACACCACCAGGTCGGGGCGGCGTTGTGTGCCCGCGGCGACCTGTTCGGCCAGTTTCAGGGTGGCGTCGACGTGGTTGTTGAGCACCGCCTGCCGTTGGGCGTTGAAGTCCAGCCCGAGGCGGGGCACGTTGCCCTGGACGATGGCGACGGTGACGGTGTCGCCGCCGCCGCGTACCCCGGCCGGCAGGGCGGGGCCGGCGGCGAGCACCGCGGCGAGGGCGGCGGCGAGCCCGGCCACCGGACGCCACAGCCCGGCGGGGTGGCGCCAGTCCCGCCAGGCGAGGGTCAGCAGGATCCCGCCGGTGAGCGCGACGGCGAAGGTGACCAGCGGGGCGCCGCCGAGCGCGGCCAGCCGCAGCAGCGGGGAGGTGTCCTGGCTGAACGCCAGCCGCCCCCACGGGAACCCGCCGAACGGGGTGCGGTCGCGCAGCGCCTCCTGCCCCACCCACAGCACCCCGGTGACCAGCGGCCACGCGGCGCGGTGCCGGTCGACCAGCGGGGACCCCCAGGCGGTGGCGGCGCCGAGCAGCGCCAGGTAGCCGGCCTGGAGCAGCGAGAGCAGCAGCCACGGCACGTAGCCGGTGTGCAGGTTGGTCCACTCCAGCAGCGGCGCGAACAGCGCCACCCCGGCGAGGAAGCCCAGCCCGGCGCCGGCGCGCAGCCGCCGACGGTGCGCCGCGGCGGCGAGCAGCGCCACACCGGCCGGCGCGAGCGGCCACAGCCCGTACGGGGGGAAGGCGACCAGCAGCGCCAGACCGGCCAGCACGGCCGCCGGGACGGCCAGTTTCAGCGGCAGGGGACGCCCGCCGTCGCCCGGGCGTGCCCCGTCGGTGGCACGCGCTTCTTCCCGGTCGAGCGTCGTCACCGGCACCTCACCACGATCACGCGCCGAAGGCTACCCGGCCGGGCGGGCCGTCGACCCGTCCGGGCGGGCTCACTCGGGCAGCCGGATGACCGGCAGGTCGTCGTCGCCGTAGTGGGCCTCGCCGGTGAGGATCGGGGCGTCGTGGTCGAGGCAGGCCAGCACGGTGGCGGCCAGGTCGACCCGGCCGGTGAAGCCCCGCCAGTACGCCAGTTCCTGCCACGATCCGCCCGCGGTGGCCAGCACGGCGCAGGCGTCGAGGGCGAGCAGGCGCCGCAGCGCCGCCCGGTCCTTCGGGTCGTCGACGGCCGCGTACGCCTCGGCGGCGGCGACCGCGGTCACCCCGAAGCGCACGCCGTCGGCGATCACCTCGTGCAGCGTCTCTCCCACGTGCACCGACCCGGCCAGGTACGCCAGCAGCGCCGACCGGTCGAGCAGCAGCCGCACGGGCGGGGCGTCGGGGTCGCTCACGCGGCGGTGACCCGGCCGGCGGGATCCTCGTCGCCGGCGGTGGCGTGCCGCACCCGCTCGCGGATCGCCTGGTAGCGCTCGGCCGACCAGGCGACGTCGACGGCGGCGCGGGCCGCCCGAGCCCGGGCGACCCCCTCGTCGGTGACCGCGATGCCCTGATGGGCCAGTTCGGCGTCGAGGGCTTCCCGGCGCATCAGCGCCCGCGCGGCGTGCACCAGGAAGGCGCTGGCGTTGGGTTCCCGTTCGAGGCGTTCGGCGACGTCCGGCGGGACCGAGATCGACAATTTCCGCACCGCTCCGGTCATACCAGCAAGCATAACCGGTGGCACCGCCGTGCCGGGGCCCGCCGACCGGGCGCGGCGGCACGCATCCAGGGATTTACCTGGTTGAGCCGGGGGTACATCGGCAGGCGGACCTACCCGAGGGAGGTGTCCGGTGAGACTGCGTGATTCGGCGGCGACCGCGCTCGCCCTCCTGCTCACCCTGACCGGTTGCGGTGTGGCGGGGGACCTCGTCGGCGGCCACGCGGACGCATCGCCGACGCCGGACTCCGCGCAGGCGCTGCGAAACGCCGCCGAGGCGCTGGACCGTGCGCCGTACAGCTTCCAGTTCCGCACCCACGACACCATCGGGGTGGGAGCGGTGGACGGCAGCGACGGCTGGCTGCGGTTGCGGGCCGTCGGGGGCGACGCCGGCAAGGTCCGCCTGACGTTCGAGGTGCTGCACCGCGACGGCGAGCACCTGGCGCGCAGCAATCCGCTGACCGGGGACCGGTGGACCCGGATCGACGTGCGCAAGGTCGACCCGGCGGCGCGCGCCCGCCTGGAACGGTTCGGCGACCCGGCGCACGCGAGCGACCTGTTCGCCGGCATCGCCTCCGCCGAGCCGGCCGGGACCGGCCGCTACCGCGGCACGCTGGACTTCACGCGGGTGCCAGACGTGGACACCAGCGGGCTGGTGGACGAGGAGCGCCTCGCCGCGCTCACCGAGCAGCAGCGGGCGGCCGTCGCGTTCGAGGCCACGGTGGACGGCCAGCAACGGCTGCTCGGCCTCCGGTTCACACTGCCGGCCGCCGGCGGCGAGCCCGAGCAGTCGTCGGAGATCAGCTACTCGGGGCACGGATTCAAACCGGATCTCGGCGCGCCGTTCGAGGGCCGGATCGATCCCGCCCCGGCCGCCGTCTACGAGGTCCTCAACGACTGATCGCGGGGTGACGAAAATCGGGGCGCGGCTGACGCCGCGCCCCGATGCTCCCAGGCCCTTCCCGGCCGGTGGGGCGAGGACGATCGACGCCGACCTTCGGACCGACCCGACGTGGACTGGCTGCCCCCGCCTGGCCGTTGTCTACTGGCCGTGCCTCTCACCCTGCCCGTACACCGGTAACCGCAGCCGGTTCGCGCCGCCCCGCCGACCCCCGCCCGCTGGACCTGGCCGCCGCAACCTTCCGGTCGCTCGGCCAGCGGACGAAGGGACGAAGCGAACAACAGCCGCTTCCCGTGGTAGGACTCAAAGACGGTACGGCGTGCACCCCCGCCGCTGTCAACCCACCCGGGCCTGTCGTGTGTTGCAACACGGCGTGTCGCGTCGGCGCGTCTCGATGCGTGCGCGGTCGGCGACGGCTCAGCCGGCCAGGTGCCGGCGCAGCAGCGCCGCCGCCGCGCCGGGGTGCTCGGCGGCGAGCAGCCCACCGGCGGCCAGGACGTAGTCGACATCGACGACGGCGCGCGCGGCGCGGGGCAGCGGCCACCCGCCGGCGTGGTCGCCGAGGACCGCGGCGAGGACCCCCGCGGCGTCGTCGGGCGCGGCGTGCCGCAGCACCCCGCCGGAGCCGACCATCAGCTTCACGTCGCGCAAGTCCCGGCCGGCGCGTTCGCCGGTGGCGGCGCCGCGGGCGTGCCGGCGCAGCGCCACCGTCGCGGCGAGCGCGGCGATGCGCCGGTCGGCGGCCCGGTCGGCGTCGTCGGCGGGCAGGAAGCCGGGGTCGGCGGCCCGGACCGCCGCCGCGGCGGCCAGGTCGTCCTCCTCCCCGCCGCCGAGGAGGCGTTCCTCGGCGGCGGCGCGGACCACGCCGGGGGCGCTCCACCGCATGCCGAGGTCCCCTTCGACGGTGCGGGCCCGCCACAGGGTGCCGGCGACCTCCTGGCTGGGGCCGCTGTCGCGCTCGTCGGGGGTGAGCACCGAGTACACGTCGGTGGTGGCGCCGCCGACGTCGACGACGGCCAGGTCCCCGCCGAGGGCGTCGGCGAGGACCTCCACCCCGGTGAGCACCGCGTCGGGGGTGGCGGCGCGCACCAGGCGGGCGAAGCGGCTGCCGCGGGACAGTTTCTTGCCGCCGATGACGTGCCGCAGGAACACCTCCCGGATCGCGGCGCGGGCCGGCGCGGGGGTGAGCACCCCGATGCGGGGCAGCACGTTGCCGGCGGCGGTGACCGGCACTCCCGCCGCGGCGAGCAGGGCGTGCAGGTCGTCGCGGACGTCGGCGTTGCCGGCGAGCACCACCGGCACCCGCCAGCGGGCCCGGGCCAGCCGGGTGGCGTTGTGGGCGAGCGTGTCCGCGTCGCCGCCGTCGGTGCCCCCGACGAGCAGCACCACGTCGGGGCGGGCGGCGCGCAGCGCGGTCAGGTCGGCCGCGCCGAGCCGCCCGGCGGCCACGTGCACCACGTTCGCCCCGGCGGACAGCCCGACCCGCCGGCCGGCCTGCGCGGTGACCAGCGGCTCGTAGCCGATGACGGCCAGCCGCAGGCCACCGCCGGCCGACGAGCACACGTACCAGGGCAGGTCCCGGGCGGGCAGCCCGGCGGTGGCGGCGCCGACCGCCGCGTCCAAGCCGTACAGCACGTCGGTGCCGACGGTGGTCGGCGCGGCCGCCGCGGCGACGAGCCGCGCGCCGTCGAGGTCGACCACCGCCGCCTTCGTGTACGTGGACCCGACGTCGGCGCAGACGGCGAGGTTCACGCGGAGCTGTCCTTCATTCGCGACTGCGGGGTTCGCAAACCCGGCTCACTCCTCGCGCTCACGCGGCTGCGGGTACGACCACCGTGCCGGTCGCGGTGACCGCCACGATCGGCTCGGCGAGGACCTCGGCGGCCGATTCGCTCTTGTCGGGGCGGCCCCGGCACACCACGCGGGCGGCGAAGTCGATGGTGCGGCTGCGCGTGCCGACCCGGGTGACGGTGGCGACCACCTCGAGCACGTCACCGGCCTTCATCGGCGCCTTGAACTGCACGTCGGAGTAGGAGGCGAACAGCCCCTCGTCGCCGTCGGTGCGGATGCACACCTCGGTCGCGACGTCCCCGAACAGCCCCAGCGCGTACGCCCCGTCGACCAGGTTCCCGGCGTAGTGGGCGTGGGAGTACGGCACGTACCGGCGGTGGGTGACGGTCAGGCCGACCCGGGAGTCGCTCATGCTTTCGCCTTCTTGTCGGTGATCAGGGCGTGGACCAGGTAGCTGGCGACCTCGCCGGGGGTGGTGCCGCGGCCGAAGATCCGGTCCACGCCCAGCTCCCCGGTCATGGTCTCGTCGAAGCGGGGCCCGCCGACGATCAGCAGGGGCCGCTTGCCGGCGGGCATGGCCTCCCGGAACGCGGCGGACATCTCCCGGGTGTTGTGCAGATGCGCGTCGCGTTGCGTGACCACCTGCGAGACCAGGACGGCGTCGGCCTTCTCCTGCCGGGCCGCCTCGACCAGCTCGGGGACGCTGACCTGCGCGCCCAGGTTGGTGACCTTGAGTTCCCGGTAGTACTCCAGGCCCTTCTCCCCGGCGATGCCCTTGACGTTGAGGATCGCGTCGATGCCGACGGTGTGCGCGTCGGTGCCGATGCAGGCGCCCACCACGGACAGCTTGCGCCGCATCCGCTGCTTCACCACCGCGTTGACCTCCTTGGCCGACAGCAGCGGGAAGTCCCGTTCCACCACCTGCACCATGTCGAGGTCGACGAGGTGGTTCACCCGCCCGTAGACGACGAAGAAGGTGAACCCGTCGCCCATCTGCTTGGCGTGCACCAGCATCGCCGGGTCGATGCCCATCTTGTTGGCGAGCTGGACCGCGGCGCCCTCGGCGCGCTTGTCGTGCGGCACGGGCAGGGTGAACGACACCTGCACCATCCCGTCGCCGGTGGTGTCCCCGTACGGCCGGACGATCTTCTTCTCCGTCATGCCGCCTGCTCCAGGATGTCCGTGGCGGGGTTGTAGTAGTCGGCCTCGTGCCTCGCGACGCCGTCGAGGCCCTTGCCCCGGTCCGCGGGCCGCTTCATGATCCCGAAGGTGCCCTCGGCGATCGCGGTCAGCAGCGACTGGTCGCCGATGCGGTCCAGCAGGTCGACGGCCTCACCGAGCACCCGATGGGCGCGCTGCTGGATGAACCCGCCCGGGGCGGGCACGAAGTCCTCGTGCAGCCCGCCCGCGGCGCCCAGCACGTACCGGACGTTCTGCAGGGCGATGTCCCGGTCGGACAGCCACGGGGTGACCACCGCCTCGGTCATCATGCCGACCAGCAGGATGCCCTGCCCAGTCATGGCGCCGACCAGGTTGAAGAACCCGTCGAGCAGGTTGCCGCGGAACACGTCGCCGGTCATGTGCTTGGTCGGCGGCATCCACTTCAGCGGCGCGTCGGGGAACAGCTCCCGGGCCAGCAACGCGTGCGCCAGCTCCAGCCGGAACGACTCCGGCAGGTCCGGGTTGATCTCGAACGCGTGACCCAGGCCCAGCTGCCAGTCGGCCAGCCCCGCCTCGTGCGCGAAGTACTCGTTGAGCAGCTGCGACACCGTCACCGTGTGCGCCTCGTCGACCGCGTCGGCGGTGGTGAGGTAGTTGTCCTCGCCGGTGTTGATGATGATCCCGGCGCGGGCGTGCACCTGCCGGGAGAACCGCTGGTCGACGAAGGTGCGGATCGGGTTGATGTCGCGGAACAGGATCCCGTACATCGAGTCGTTGAGCATCATGTCCAGCCGTTCCAGCCCGGCCAGGGTGGCCATCTCCGGCATGCACAGGCCCGACGCGTAGTTCGTCAACCGCACGTACCGGCCCAGCTCCCGCGACGACTCGTCCAGCGCCGCCCGCATCAGCCGGAAGTTCTCCTGCGTGGCGTACGTGCCGGCGAAGCCCTCCCGGGTGGCGCCCTCGGGCACGTAGTCCAGCAGCGACTGCCCCGTGGAGCGGATCACCGCGATGACGTCCGCCCCGGCCCGGGCGGCGGCCTGCGCCTGCGGGATGTCCTCGTAGATGTCACCGGTGGCCACGATCAGGTAGATCCACGGCCGCTGCTTCGGATCCCCGTACCGCTTCACCAGGCGGTCCCGCTCGACGCGGCGCCGGTCGATCTGCCGCACCCCCGCGGCGACCGCCTGCCGGGCGGCCTTCCGGGCCGCCGTGGCCGCCTTGCCGGTCGGCTGGGTGAACCGCACCGACCCGGCGGCGGCCTTCTGCGCCAGCAGCGTCACGTCCGCGATCTGCTCCCGCGCCAGGGCGTCGAACACCGGCGCGGCCACCCCGTGGCCCAGACCCACGTCGGCGACGACCGCGTCCACGAGCCGGTTCACCCACGGGATGCCGTCCGGATCGGCGCCGGTCACCCCGGCCAGCCGCAGCACCGCCCGCTCCACCGACACCGTGGTGTGGCTGCGCGCCAGATCCACCACCGGCTGACCGGCGCGGCGCGCCAACTCCCGCGCCCGCGCCACCAGCGCCGGATCCAGCCCAAGCTTGCCTGTCACCTAGAAGCCTTCCTGCTGATAGATCACGTCACCGCGCAGCACCGTGGCCCGGCACACCGGCAGCGGCGTCGGATCGTCCGCGCCGCGCGCCTCCGGGTCCTCGGCCTGCAACACCGGCAGCCCTCGCTCCACCCCGGCCGGGGTGTCCCACACCGCGAACGTCGCCGGCGCACCCAACGCCAGGACCCCCTCGTTGTCCAGGTGCACGGCCCGCCACCCGCCGCGGGTGTGCGCGGCGAACGCCGCCCGCACACTCATCCGCTGCACCGGGTTGTGGTGCGCCGCCGCCGCCCGCACCGACCCCCACGGGTCCAGCGGCGTCACCGGCGAGTCCGACCCGAACGCCAACGCCACCCCCACCCCGTGCATGGCGCCCATCGGATTCGACTCCAACGACCGGTCCAGACCCAGCCGCGACTCGTACATCCGGCCCGCGCCGCCCCACAGCCGGTCGAACGCCGGCTGCATCGACGCCACGATCCCGTACTCCACGAACCCGGCGATCAACCGCTTGCTCATGATCTCCGCGTGCTCGACCCGGTGCCGGGCCGCCCGCAACCGCTCCACGCCCAGCTTCTGCGCCGCCTGCGCGAACCCGTCCAGCACCGTGCCGATCGCCGCGTCCCCGATGGCGTGGAAACCGCCCTGCACGCCGTGCGCCGCGCAGTCCAACAGGTGGTCACGCACCTGCTCGACGCTCACGTACCCGTGCCCGCACGCCCCAGGCTCCCCGTCCAGGTACGCCGCCGACACGTGCGCCGTGCGCGACCCGAGCGCCCCGTCGGCGTACAGGTCACCGCCCGCGCCGACCGCACCCAGCTCCCGGGCCTTCGCCGCGCCCAGCAGCTCACCCCAGTACCCGTACACCTCCGGCACCCCGTCGCCGGAGATCGCCAGCAGGCCGGTGAAGTCGCTCTCGTCGGAGGTCCCCGGACCGCCGCACTCGTGCACCGCGGCGATACCCAGCGACGCCGCGTGCCGCAGCGCCGCGCGCTGCGCCGCCACCCGCTGCGCCGCCGTGACCGAGCCCAGCGCCGCCGCCCGCACCACGTGGTGCGCGTCGCGCCGCAGCCAGCCCGACGGGTCGTAGCCGGCGGTGGCCGCCGCGTCCGGGCAGGCGGCCAGCAGCGCCGCCGACACCAGCGCCGAGTGGATCGACGCCTGCGACAGGTACACCCGCCGCCCCCCGGCCGCCCGGTCCAGCGCCGCCGCGTCCGGCAGGGCCGGCTCCACCCAGCACGACTCGTCCCAGCCGTGCCCGAGCACCACCGCGTCACCCGGCAGCGCGGCGGCGAACGCCGCCACCGCGTCCAGCAGCTCACCGGCGGAGCGCACCGCCGACAGGTCCAGCCCGGACAGGGCCAGGCCGGTGTCGGTGGCGTGCACGTGCGCGTCCACGAACGCCGGCGTCACCAGCGCCCCGCCCAGCTCCACCACCCGGTCGGCGGCCGGCGCGTCGGCGTCGGCGCCCAGCCAGGCGATCCTCCCGTCACGCACCAGCAACGCCGTCGCGCTCGGGTCGGCCGGACAGTGCAGCACTCCGCCGCGATACAAGGTCGAGGGGTTCGTCATGGCGTTCAGTCTGCCGCCAGCCGCGCCTCGAACAGACGACGCACCCCCGGCTCGCCGCGCAGCAGCTCCAGCGCCAGTTCGGCGTGCCCCGGCACGTACCCGTTGCCCACCAGCATGGTCACGTCCGCGGCCAGACCCTCCGCGCCCAGCGCCGCCGCCGCGAAGCTCGTCGCCATCGAGAAGAAGATCACCGTGCCGCCGTCCCCGGTGGCCAGGACCGCCCCGTGCTCACAGCCCGGCAAGTCCACGCAGACCACCGTCACGTCCGCCGGCGCGCCCAGCGCCGTGGTCACGGCCGTGGACAGGCCCACCGGGTCACGGGCGTCGGCCAGCGCGACCGCGTCGGCCAGCCCGGCCGCCGTCAGCGCGTCCCGCTCCGCCGCCACCGGCACCACCCCGACGGTACGGCCGGCGCCGGCCCGCCGCGCCGCGGCCAGGGACAGCGAGCCGCTCTTGCCGGCGCCGCCGATCACCGCCACGGTCACCGGACGCCGGTCCTCCTCGCGGCGGCGCCGCGCCACCTGCTCGGCCACCACCCGCGCGGTCAGCGCCGGCGCCCCGCACACGTCCAGCACCGCCAGGGACAACTCCGGGTGCAGGTCGCCCGGCAGCACCGCCGCGATCGAGCGGGCGAACAGGATCGCGTACCCGTCGCAGGGCACCTGCTCGCTGCGCCCGTCCCAGCGGGCCAGCCCGTCGAGGACGGTCAGCGGCGTCAGCGTCAGCGACACCAGGGTGGCCACCCGGTCGCCCGCCGCCAGCCCCAGCGGGGACCGCTTCCCGGCCTCCTCCACGGTGCCGATCAGCATGCCGCCGGAGCCGGTGACCGGGTTCTGCATCTTCCCCCGGGTCGAGATGATCTCCAGCACCTCGGCGCGGACCTTCTCCCCGTCGCCGCCGTGCTTCTCCGACAGCTGCCGGAAGCTCGCCGCGTCCAGGTTCAGCCGCTCGACCCGGATCCGCACCTCGTTCGCGGCGATCCGCGGGTCGGCATCCAGCCGCCACGCCGCCTGCGGGAGCACCCCCGCCGGTTCCACGACTCGGTGCAGACCCACCGGTGACGTCACGCCGACCCCCAATATCCAGCCGCCCGAACCCCTGGCCAGGGCTCGCGTCGCGGGAAAACTTCCGGCAGACTAATTTCTTCACCGGATATTTTCCAGTAGCCTTCGGGATCGTTGATCACCCGCACCACATGTCAGGAGGGGCCGTGACCCAGACCCAACCGGTTGAGACCATCCCTCAACCCCGTCACGCCCCGGTCGCCGTACCGACCGCCGGGCAGCCGTACGAATACCGCCGCAGCCCCCTGGTCGAACCCGACTGGACCCGCTTCCCCGGCTGGCGCCACGTCACCCGCGAGCAGTGGGAGAACGCCCAGTGGCAGCGGGTCAACTGCGTCAAGAACATCAAGCAGCTGCGCACCGTCCTCGGCGACCTCGTCGACGAGACCTTCTACGCCGACCTCGAGGCCGACCAGAAGGCCCTGGCCACCATGTCCATGCTGGTGCCCCCGCAGATGCTCAACACCATGGTGCCGTTCGAGCCCATGACCACCGAGGCGCTCCTCGCCGACCCGGTCCGCCGCTACATGATCCCCGTCGCCTCCGACCGGCGCACCGACTGGCCCTCCCACCCCTACGCCAGCCGCGACAGCCTCCACGAACACGACATGTGGGTCGCCGAGGGACTCACCCACCGCTATCCCACCAAGGTCCTCGCCGAGCTGCTCTCCACCTGCCCGCAGTACTGCGGCCACTGCACCCGGATGGACCTCGTCGGCAACTCCACCCCCGCCGTCGACAAGCTCAAGCTCACCCTTAAGCCCGTCGACCGCTACGACGCCCACATCGCCTACCTCAAGGCCCACCCGGGCGTCCGCGACGTCGTCGTCTCCGGCGGCGACGTGGCCAACGTGCCGTGGAAGAACCTCGAGTCCTATCTCATGCGGCTGCTCGAGATCGAAACCATCCGCGACATCCGGCTCGCCACCAAGGCCCTCATGGGCCTGCCCCAGCACTGGCTCCAGGCCGACGTCGTCGAGGGCCTCGAACGCGTTGCCCGCACCGCCGCCCGACGCGGCGTCAACCTCGCGATCCACACCCACGTCAACCACCGGCAGTCCATCACCCCGCTGGTCGCCAAGGCCGCCCAGACCGCCCTCGACGTCGGCGTCCGCGACGTCCGCAACCAGGGCGTGCTCATGCGCGGCGTCAACGCCACCAGCGCCGACCTGCTCGACCTCTGCTTCGCCCTCCAGGGCGAGGCCGGCATCCTGCCGTACTACTTCTACATGTGCGACATGATCCCCAACGCCGAGCACTGGCGCGTCCCGGTCTGGCACGCCCAGCAGCTCCAGCACGACATCATGGGCTACCTGCCCGGCTACGCCACGCCTCGGATCGTCTGCGACGTCCCCTTCGTCGGCAAGCGCTGGGTGCACATGCTCACCGAGTACGACCGCGAACGCGGCATCTCCTACTGGACCAAGAACTACCGCACCTCGATCGAGTCCGCGGACCTCGAAGCGCTCAACAAGCGCTACGCCTACTACGACCCGATCGACACCCTGCCCGACACCGGCCAGGCCTGGTGGACCGCCCACCGCGACGACTGACCCGCACCACCCCGCCGCCCCCGCGAGCCACCCGGCCGCGGGGGCGACGCGCGTTCAGCCCCGTGGGGCGTACATGATCACGGCCACCCCGAGCAGGCAGATCGCCGCGCCCGTCACGTCCCACCGGTCCGGCCGGAACCCGTCCACCAGCACACCCCACGCCAGTGACCCGGCCACGAACACACCCCCGTACGCCGCCAGGATCCGGCCGAAGTTCGGATCCGGCTGGAACGTCGCCACGAACCCGTACGCCCCCAACGCCAGCACGCCGGCCGCGACCCACCACAGCCCCCGGTGCTCCCGCCAGCCCTGCCAGACCAGCCACGCGCCCCCGATCTCCGCCACCGCGGCCAGCACGAACAGCACCAGGGAACGCAGGATCGTCACCCCGCGACCCTAACCAGCCCCGCGATCGGGCACCCCGACGCCGCGCACAACGCGGCGGCGGGCCCCCGAGTGACCGGGAGCCCGCCGCCGTACGGGTCACTTGTCGAAGGCGTCCCGGATGTTCCGTCCGGCCTCCTCGACGTTCTGCCCGGCCTGCTGCGCCCGGGCGGCGCTCTGCTCGTTGGCGCCCTCGGCCCGCAACCGCTCGTTGTCGGTGGCGTCGCCGATCCGCTCCTTGGCCAAGCCGGCCAACTCCTGGGCCCGGCTCTTCGCCTTGTCGGTGAAGCTCATCCCGCCTCCTCGGCTCGTTCCCGCCGGTCGCGTCCCCGGTGCCCCTCCCCGCAAACGCTGTGCCCCCACGCACACCCTGTAAGGCATCCTAGGAAGATAGGTTTCAGGCGGTCACCAGGGCAGCGGGCCCGCCGCATCGAAGTAGCCGCCGGTCGGGCCGTCCGGGCCCACCTGGGCCATCCGGACGATAATCTCGGCGCCCTCCTCGACGGTCTGCGTGCCGGTCCGCCCGTTGAGGTCCGTCGCCGTGAAGCCGGGCTCCACCGCGTTGATCCGCATCTCGGGGAACGCCTTGGCGTACTGCACGGTGAGCATGTTGACCGCCGCCTTCGAGGCCGGATACGCCACGCCGGGATAGCCGTACGCCGGGTCGGCCGGGTCGGCGAGCCGGGTGATCGAGGCCAGGCCGCTGCTCACGTTCACCACCACCGGGGCGGCCGAGCGCCGCAGCAGCGGCAGAAACGCGTGGGTGACCCGGACCGGGCCGAAGACGTTGGTCTCGAACAGCGTCCGCATCTGCTCGGCGGTCACCTCCGCGGCGCCCACCACACCATTGTCCGCCGTCCGCCCCTCGATGCCCGCGTTGTTGATGAGCACGTCCAGTCCCCCGCCGGCCTCGACGGCGCGTACCGCGGCCGCCACCGAGGCGTCGTCGGTGACGTCCAGCGGAACGAAGCGCGCGCCCAGCCGCTCGGCGGCCCGCCTGCCGCGCTCCGCGTCCCGGCTGCCGATCCAGACGGTGTGCCCGGCGGCCACCAGCCGGCGGGCGGTCTCGAAACCGAGCCCCTTGTTGGCTCCGGTGATCAGTGTCGTCGTCATGTCACCAGGCTCCGTCGGCGCCGGGTGGCCAGCCAGGCGTCCCGTTTTCCTGGGACTGCCAGGGCCACCCCCGGCCACCGACGACGGGGCAGACTGGTGGGCGTGGCGGAGGCGGAGTTCGGGCAGGCGGTGCGGCGCTGGCGCGACCGGGTGACGCCCGAGGCCGCCGGGCTGCCCGCCGGCCGGTCACGCCGGGCGGCCGGACTGCGCCGGGAGGAGCTGGCGCTGCTGGCCGGGATCTCGGTCGACTACCTCACCCGCCTCGAGCAGGGCCGGGCGGCCCATCCGTCGGCGCAGGTCGTCGCGGCGCTGGCCCGGGCGCTGCGACTCTCCGGCGCCGAGCGGGCCCACCTCCACCGGCTGGCCGGGCTCGCGCCACCCGGCCCGCAGACCATGCCCACCGAGGTCACCCCGAGCGTGCAACGGCTGCTGGACCGGCTGGCCGGCACCCCCGTGGCGGTCTACGACGCCTCCTGGACGCTCCTGGTGGCCAACCCGCCGTACGCGGCGCTGATGGGCGACCCGTCCGGATGGCGGGGCGAGGAACGCAACGGCGTGTGGCGGCACTTCCTCGGCCCCGGCTCGCGGGTCCGGCTCGGCCCCGAGGAGCGGCGCGGGTTCGAGGCCGCGCTGGTCGGCGACCTCCGTGCCGCCGCCGCCCGCTACCCGACCGACCCGCGGCTGGGCCGGCTCCTGGCCGAGCTGCGGGCGGGCAGCCCCCGGTTCGCCGAGCTGTGGGACGCCGGCACGGTCGGCCGGCACGCGGCCGCGCGCAAGACCGTCGACCACCCGCACGTGGGCCCGCTGACCCTCGACTGCGACGTGCTCACCGTCGCCGGCAGCGACCTACGGATCATGGTCTACACGGCCGAGCCGGGCAGCGCGGACGCCGAACGCCTCGCCCTGCTCACCGTACTCGGGACCCAGTCGCTGCGCGGGTGACCTCCCGCCACCGGAGCCGGGACGGCCGGTCCGTGGTTGACTGGGCGGGTGAGCGAGATCCTGCTGATCCGGCATGGCGAGACCACCTGGAGCGCCAGCCGCCGGCACACCTCGTACACCGATCTGGAGCTGACCCCCGACGGCGAGCGGCAGTCCCGGGCGCTGGCCGCGGCGCTCGCCGGCCGGCGCTTCGTCCGGGTGCTGTCCAGCCCCCGGCAGCGCGCGACCTGCACCGCGCACCTGGCCGGGCTCACCGTCGACGCCACCGACCCCGACCTGGCCGAGTGGAACTACGGCGCCTACGAGGGACGCACCACCGCGGACATCCACGAGGAGAACCCCCGGTGGAACATCTGGACGGACGGCTGCCCCGACGGGGAGTCGCCGGCCGAGGTCGGCGCCCGGCTCGACCGGGTGCTCGACCGGGTGGCCCCGCTGCTGGAGCGGGGCACGGTCGCGCTGGTCGGCCACGCGCACAGCCTGCGGGTGCTCGGCGCGCGCTGGATCGGCCTGCCGCCGTCCGCGGGCGGGCTGCTGCGGCTGGACACCGCCACCGTCAGCGTGCTCGGCCACGAGCACGGCCGGCGGGTCATCCTGCGGTGGAACCAGCCGGTTCCGCAGACGGCCGGGACGGAGTCCGACCGGGCGGCTCGGCACTGATCTTCCTGGACGGCACCACCGCGGTGCGGGTGGAGACGACGCGCCGGGCCGGCCGGCCTGAGGGCCACGAAGCAGCGCGAGACGACGATCGGCTCCGCCTCAACGTCGAGATGCTGAGCCGGAGCCGATCGTGGGTGGCGATGCCCTCGCCGTCAGAGGTAGCGAGAGGCCTCGTCCAGGAAGCGCTGCGCGTACCGGTCCGACGGGATGTCCCCGAGGTAGTACTTCTTGAGGTCGCGGCGGGCGGCGGCGAGGGGGTCGCTGCCGAGAAGGTCGTCGAGGGCGGTGTCGAGTCCCTGCAGCCGGCCACCGTGGGCGTCGATCACGTAGGCCGCTCGCGCGAGCGGGAACGCCTCCGGGAACCGGTCCGCCGGCGTCGAGACGGCGACCATCACGAAGGGCTTCTCCGAGTACAGGTAGTCCGCCACCACGCTCGACACGTCCGACACCATCGCGTCCGACGCGTTGAAGCAGTCCGCGACCGTCATCGCCACCTCGGCCTCGGCGCCGAAGACGTGCGGCCGTCCGCTCGTGCGGCGGTCGTCGGCCAGCAGCGTCCGGATGCGCTCGCACTCACGGGCCAACGCCGCGGACCGCTGACTGTACGGATGCGGCCGGAAGACGACGCTGCACCCGCGGGCGACGAGCGCCTTGATGATGTCGTAGCCCACGAGCAGTGACGAATAGTTGGAGTCGGCGTAGAAGCCGGCCCACGTCGGGGCGTACAGGACCCGGGGGTTGGCGATCGAGGCGATCGGCCCGGTCGCGATGGCGACGTTCTCCACCTGGGGGCGCCCGACGATGGTGAACATCTCCGGGGGCATGCTCACACCGTTGGCCGCGAACCGGTCGATCGCGGCCTGGCCGGCGACGAAGTTCTTGTCGTACAACCGGAAGACCGGGTTGTGGCTCGGCACCTTGTCGCTGTCGCCGTGGTTGAGCTGGATGTGCTTCAGGTTCGTGTACCGGGCGACGTGGTTGTTCACCGTCGCGGTGTTGACGTAGAAGGCTGCCCGCAGCGACGGGGCGATGACGTCGTCGAGCTGGTTCAGCCCCATCCGCATCACCACCGGGGCCTTGGTGAGGCCCACCACCTCGTTGAAGTTGGTCTGGTTGCGAACCAGCACGAAGAACTTCCTGCCGAGGCGTTCCAGGTAGGGCAACCACATCGCGAGCTGGTAGGCGGTGCCGGCCGGCGCGCTCCAGTGCACGAGGAAGACCGGCTCGTAGGCGGTCAGCGCGGCGAGCAGTTTCGCCTCACTGCGGCGCCGCGCCCGTACCTGCCGCAGCCCCTGCAACCCGGTGTACAGGGTCAACCCGAGCGCCACGGCCGCCACCGCCAGCGCGATGCCACCGAAGACGCCGGTGAACGCGCAGACCAGTGCGACGAGCACCGCCGCGCCGTTGACCAGCGTCACCCGGCCCGTGTCGGGGTCACGCCCGGTCCGTGAGCCGATCCCGGGCAGGTTGGCCGCGACGGGGTAGACCGCCTCGAACGCGGACGCCAACAGCGGTTCGCCGAGAACCGCCAGGCCCGCGACGGCGACACCGACGGCCAGGGCCGGATCGAGACTGCCGTGTACCGCGCCGAGCAGGTACGCGCTGGCGAGCAGGAGGACCCGCGCCACGACGGACGTTCCGGCGGCCGGCGGACCGCCACGCCACGTCCAGGCCAGCAGACCGAGCGCGAGGACCGCCGGGGGGAGCGCCCAGAGGCGGGAGTCTCCCACCGCCGCCAGCAGCAGGGCGGCAAGGGCCGCCACCTCGACCGCCGAGGCGGGCAGCCGCGTCCCGATGGCCGAGGTCCGCACCTCCGCCAGCCATCCGCTCATCCGGGACCGGCCCGGCTTCGACGCCGTCATCGCCGGATCCCCACCGACGACGGGCCGACCCGCAGCAGCCGCCTCGCCCGACCCCGGCAGGCCGCCAGGAAGTTCTGTTGCAACGCCAACTCCTTCTTCAACTCGCTACCCGCTCCCCGGGCCCCCACGGCCCGGTGAACGGTGGTTCAGAGCGCAGGCGAATCGTCGCGGGTCGCCCTCGGGTCCCAACCGCCGCCGGCGCACGTGCGACACCACCTGCCGTCGCCCGGACGGCATCCGCGCCCGGCCGGCAGCGGAGGTGATCACCGCCCGCCGAGCGGGGTCAACCCGCCTGCGAACCCGCCGACTCCGCCGCGACGCCACGGAGCCGCTGCTGGGTCACCGGCTCCGGGCCGACCTTCGGCGGGCGGTGCTCGTACGGGGTGGAGAGCACCACGGTGGTCCGGGTGGTGACGTTCGCGGCCGTCCGGATCTCCTGCAGCACCCGCTCCAGGTCCGCCGGGCTCGCCACCCGCACCAGCAGGAGGTAGAAGTCCTCGCCGGCGACCGAGTAGCACGAGTCGATCTCCGGCAGGTGGGCCAGCCGCTCCGGGGCGTCGTCCGGCTGCGAGGGGTCGAACGGCCGGATCGCCACGAACGCGGTCAACGGCAGGTCCAGCGCCTCGAACGAGACGCGCGCGGCGTACCCCTTGATGACGCCGCGCTGCTCCAGCCGGCGGACCCGCTGGTGCACGGCGGATACGGACAGGCCCACCCGCTCGGCCAGGTCCGTGTACGACAGCCGACCGTCCCCGGTCAGCGCGGCGACGATGGCGCGGTCGATCTCCTCCACGCGGTGCAACCTACCGGTAAGGGCGCTTCCACGCCGCACCCGGCCCGCCAGCGTGACGCTGTGCGGGCCGGGCGGTCGCGCACCGCGTCGATCAGCCCTTCGCCAGGGCGCGGGAGATGACCAACCGCTGGATCTGGTTGGTGCCCTCGACGATCTGGAGCACCTTCGCCTCGCGCATGTAGCGCTCGACCGGGTGGTCGGTGACGTAGCCGGCGCCGCCGAGCACCTGCACCGCGTCGGTGGTCACCCGCATCGCCATGTCGGTGGCGAACAGCTTCGCCTTGGCCGCCTCGATCGAGTACGGCCGGCCGGCGTCGCGCAGCCGGGCCGCGGCCAGGGTCAGCGCGCGGGCGGCGGAGATCTGGGTGGCGTGGTCGGCCAGGGTGAAGCCGAGCCCCTGGAAGTCGATGATCGGCCGGCCGAACTGCTGGCGCTCCCGGGCGTAGCCGATGGCGTAGTCCAGGGCGGCCTGGGCCAGGCCGACCGCGCAGGCGGCGATGCCGAGCCGCCCGGAGTCCAGCGCCGACATGGCGATGGTGAAGCCCATCCCCTCGCCGCCGATCAGCCGCTCGGCCGGCACCCGGGCCTCGTCGAAGGCGATCTGGGCGACCGGGGAGGCGTGCAGGCCCATGGTCCGTTCGGCGGCCTGCGGGTGGATGCCCGGGGTGTTCCGGTCGGCGAGTAGGCAGGAGATGCCCTTCGGGCCGGGGCCGCCGGTGCGGCAGAAGATGTTGTAGAAGTCGGCCACCCGGGCGTGGGTGATCCACGCCTTGGTGCCGGAGACGACGTACGCGTCGCCGTCGCGGACCGCCCTCGTGGTCAGGGCCGCGGCGTCCGAGCCGCCCTGCGGCTCGGAGAGGCAGTACGCCCCGAGCAGCTCCCCGCCGATCATGTCGGGCAGCAGCTTGCGCTGCTCGTCGGTGCCGAACTGGGCGACCGGGTAGCAGGACAGGGTGTGCACGCTGACCGCCTCGGCGACGGCGAGCCAGCGGCTGGCCAGGATCTCCAGCACCTGGAGGTAGACCTCGTACGGCTGGGCGGCCCCGCCGTGCTCCTCGGGGTAGGGCAGGCCGAGCAGGCCGGCCCGGCCCAGGGTGCGCAGCACCTCGCGGGGGAACTCGGCGCGCTCCTCGAAGTCGGCGGCCCGGGGAGCGAGCTCCCGGTCGGCGAGTTCGGTGGCGAGGTCCAGCAGGTCGTGGGCCTCGTCGGTGGGGAGGATCCGGTCGACAGTCATAGCGCGATGAGCTCCGTGGGGGTGGTGTTGAGCCGTTGCCCGCCGTCCGTCGTGCAGACGACGATGTCCTCGATCCGGGCGCCGTGCCGCCCGGCGAGGTAGATCCCGGGTTCGACCGAGAACGCCATGCCGGCCTCCAGCGGCCGGGGGTTGCCGGCCACGACGTACGGCTCCTCGTGGGTGTCGAGGCCGATGCCGTGGCCGGTGCGGTGCAGGAACGCGTCGCCGTGACCGGCGGCGGCGATGACGTCCCGGGCGACCGCGTCGAGCGCCTCGGCGGTCACCCCCGGGCGGACGGCCGCCACCGCGGCGCGCTGCGCCTCGTGCAGGACCGCGTAATAGTCGGTGAACTCGGCCGGGGCGGGTCCGCCGGCGACGTAGGTGCGGGTGCAGTCGGAGCGGTAGCCGGACGGCATGGTGCCGCCGATGTCGACCACCACCGGCTCGCCGGCCCGGATCGGCCGGTCGGCGGTGCCGTGGTGCGGGCTGGCGCCGTTCGGGCCGGCGGCCACGATGACGAAGTCGACGCGGACGTGCCCGGCGGCCCGGATGGCGGCGGCGATGTCAGCGGCCACCTCGACCTCGGTCCGGCCGGGGCGCAGCCACTCCCCCATCCGCCGGTGCACCGCGTCGATCGCCGCGCCCGCCTCGGCCAGGGCGGCCACCTCGGCGGGGGACTTGCGGATCCGCAGCTCGCGCAGCACCTCGGAGGCGAGCCGCTGGGCGGTGCCGGGCAGCGTGGCGCGCAGGGCGAGCACCTGCTCGGCCCACATCCGGTCGGCCAGCCCGACGGCGGCGACCGGGCCGGGCAGCGCGGCCCGCACCAGCGGCCAGGGGTCGGTGCCGTCGGCGTGGTCGACGATCCGGTAGCCGGCGCCGGGCGCGGCCTCGGCGCCGGGGCGTTCCAGCACCGGCACGATCAGGGTGGGCTCGCCCTCGGCGGGTAGCACCAGGCAGGTGAGCCGCTCCCCCTCGTGGGCGTCGTAGCCGGTCAGGTAACGCAGGTCGGAGCCCGGGGTGAGCAGCAGCGCGTCCAGGCCGGCGGCGGCGGTGGCGCGCTGGGCGGCGGCCGGCCGCTCGGACGGGTACAGCTCGTCGGTTCCCACCCCCAGAGCTTAACGGTCGTTTGGGCGGGCGCGGGAGCCCGGTGGCCGCTCAGACCCCGGCCATCCGGTCGGCCTCGGGCTTGGTCAGCCCGGAGGCTTGGAGGAGCTCGCCGACCACGGCGGTCACGGCGCGTCCCGGCGGTCCGGGCGCCACCGGCGGCACGGCCCGGGCGCGGTCACGCTCCCCTCTACCCCGGCCGCGCTCCGGTAGTCCCGCCGCGGCGTCAGGCGCTCGCGGCCTCGGCCCGGAGGTCCTCCTCCGACGCGCCGCGCCGCCAGTAGCCCGCGAAGGTGACCCGGCGGCGGTCCAGGCCGCGCTCGCCGACCAGGTGCCGGCGCACCGCCCGGACCATGCCGGCCTCGCCGGCGATCCAGGCGTACGGGGCGGCGCCGGGCAGCCGGGCGCCGCGCAGCGTGTCGGCCAGCAGGCTGCTGCCCGGACCGGTGGCGCCCCGGACCAGCCAGGTCACCTCGGCGCGGGCGGCGCTGGGCAGCGGCTGGATGTCGCCGGCCGCGGGGACCTCGACGAAGGCCCGGACCGGGGTGCCGGCGGGCAGCCAGTCGAGGATCCCGCCGACGGCCGGCAACGCGGTCTCGTCGGCCACCAGCAGCACGGCGTCGGCGCCGGTGGGCGGCTGGAAGCGCACGGTCCGCTCGTCGGGCACGGCCGGCCCGAGCAGCAGCACCCGGTCGCCCGGGCGGGCCCGGCCGGCCCAGCGGGTGGCCGGGCCGGTGTCGCCGTGCCGGACGAAGTCGATGTCCAGCTCGCCCCGCTCGGGCCGCTGCGCCCTGATCGTGTACGAGCGCATCACCGCCCGCACCGCCGGGTCCAGGGCCCGCCAGGCCGCGTACCAGTCCTCTCCCTCCTCGACCGGGACGACCAGGGCGTCCTGGCCGGGGTGCGGCAGGAAGATCGAGACGCTCTGGTCGCGGCCGCCGCCGGCGAACTCGCCGAGGTCGTCGCCGCCGAAGGTGACCCGGACCAGGCAGTCGCCCACCGCCCGGGTGGCGAGCACCCGGGCGGCGTAGAACCGGTAACGCAGGGCGACCGCGGTGGTCACGTGGTGACCTTCCGGGCGCCCCGGATGGCGGTGGCCAGGTTCTCCAGCAGCGGGGCGGCGCCGGCGTAGGAGAAACGGGGCACCGCGTCCCACGGGGTGACCTGGTCGGCCTTGACCGCGGGCAGTTGCGCCCAGGTGGGCTTGGCGGCGAGGTCCTTCGGCTGCAGGGCGGTGGGGCGGTTGTCGAGCAGGATCAGGTCGGCCGGGAACTTGCCGGTGTTCTCCCAGCTCAGCGCCTCGAAGTAGTCGCCCTGCTCGAGCTTGGTCGGCACCACCAGGTCGACGCCGAGTTCGGCGAAGTACATCAGGTCGGTGCTTACCTTGGGGTTGGAGACGTAGAAGAGGTCGGGGCTGCCCGACGCGGCCATCACCTTGATCCCCGGGTTCGCCTTGACCGCCTGGCGCACCGCCTCGGCGGCGGCGGTGAACCGGGCCTTCGCGTCGGTGACCTTCTTGGCGTCGAGGTCGGCGCCGAGGGAGCGGGCGAGTTCGGCGTACCGCTCGATCGGGCGGGTCATGGGCACCCGGGCGGTGCTGATGGCGACGCTGGGGGCCAGCGGCAGGATCTTCGCCTTGCTCTCGTCCGGGACGTACCAGAGCGCGCCCGGGTCGTACATGTGGGTGACCAGCAGGTCGGGGCGGAGCGCGGCGTACTTCTCCAGGTTGAACTCGCCCCAGGCGTTGCCGAGGATCTCGACCTGCTCGACGTCGAGGTCGCCGGCCTGCGGCTCCTTGCTGCCGTCGGTCTTCTTCGTCTCGCCGAACACGCCGACGATCTGCTTGTCGAGTCCGAAGTCGACCAGGGCGGCGGCCACCCCGGTGAAGGCGACGATCCGGCTCGGCCGGTTGGCGGCGTCGACCTTCTGCTGCCGGTCGTCGGTGAACGACCAGGGGCCGCCGGTCGGGCCGGCGCTGGTGGCGGCGTCGCCGTCCTTGCCGCAGCCGGCGAGGAGGGCACCGAGGCCGGCGGCGCCGGCGGCGGCGAGGAGGCCACGGCGGGAGAGCCGGCGGCCGGACAGGTTATCGGGCATGGCGAAGTCTTTCGGTACGGGTCTGCGAATGACCATGGACAGCGAGGTTAGGCTAACCTAACCTAAGTCGCTGTCAAGGCCCTTCCCGCCCCCCGGAGTCCACGCTGTCCGTCATCACCTCACCCCGAAGCGGCGCCGTCGCCGCCCCGGCCTCGGGCCGGCGCCGCCGGCTCCGCTCCGGCGGGCTGGCCCTCGGCGTGCTGCTGCTCGCCGCGGTGGCCGTGCTCAGCCTCGCCATCGGCGCGAAGCCGTTGTCCCTCACCGAGGTGTGGCACGGCCTCACCGACCCGGCCTCCCCCGAGTACGCCGTGGTGCACCAGGGGCGGCTGCCCCGTACGCTGCTCGGCCTCGCCGCCGGAACGGCGCTCGGCGTTGCCGCGGCGGCCATGCAGGCGCTGACCCGCAACCCGCTCGCCGACCCCGGCCTGCTCGGCATCAACGCCGGCGCGTCGGCCGCGGTGGCCACGGCCACCGTGCTGTTCGGCGTCGCCGACCTGGACCACCAGGTCTGGTACGCGCTGCTCGGCGCCGCCGGGGTCACCGTCGCCGTGCACACCATCGCCGGCGGCCGGCAGGCCACCCCGGCCCGGCTGGCCCTGGCCGGGGCGGCGCTCAACGCGGCCCTCTTCTCCTACGTCAGCGCGGTGATGCTGGTCGACAGCACCTCGCTGGAGCGGCTGCGCTTCTGGACCGTCGGCTCGCTCGCCGGCGCCCGCACCGACACGGTGCCGAGCCTGCTGCCGTTCGTCCTGGTCGGACTGCTGATCGCCCTGCTGGTGACCCGGCCGCTGGCCGCTCTGGCCCTCGGCGACGACTCCGCCCGGGCGCTCGGCGCCCGGCCCGGCCTGGTCCGGGGCGCGGTGGTCGTCGCCGTCACGCTGCTCTGCGGGGCGGCCACCGCCGCCTGCGGGCCGATCGTCTTCGTGGGCCTGCTCGCCCCGCACATGGTCCGCGCCCTCACCGGGCCGGACCCGCGCCGGCTGCTGAAGTGGTGCGCGGTGTTCGCGCCGGTGCTGCTGCTCACCGCGGACGTGACCGGCCGGGTGCTGGGTCGCCCCGGCGAACTCCAGGTGGGCCTGGTCACCGCCGTGCTCGGCGGACCGCTCTTCCTGTACCTGGTCCGGCGCGGACGGGTGGGCCGGCTGTGATCGTGCTGCGTTTTCCCGGCGGGCTGTCGCTGCGCCTGCGCCCCCGCGCCCTCGTCGTCGGCCTGGCCGGCACGCTGCTCGCCCTCGCCCTCGCCGTGCTGGCCGTCGGCGCCGGCGACTACCCGATCGCCCCGGCCGATGTGCTGCGCGTGCTGGCCGGTGGCGGCAGCCCCGCCGACCGCTTCATCGTCACCGAGCTGCGACTGCCCCGCCTGGTCACGGCGCTGGCGGTCGGCGCCGCCCTGGGCCTGGCCGGTGCGGTGTTCCAGTCGCTGACCCGCAATCCGCTGGGCAGCCCGGACGTGCTCGGGGTCACCTCGGGCGCGGCCACCGGCGCGCTGGTCGTGGTGGTGCTCGGCGGCGGCAGCGCGGCGCTGGCCGGGGCGGCCGCCGCCGGCGGGCTGGCCACCGGCCTGCTGCTGTACGGGCTGGCCGGTCGGCACGGGGTTGGCGGGTACCGGCTGGTGCTGGTCGGCATCGGGGTCGCCGCGATCCTCACCGGGGTCAACGGCTGGCTGCTCACCCGCGCCCCGCTGATGGACGCCGCCCGCGCCGCGCTCTGGCTCACCGGCAGCCTGGACGGGCGGGGCTGGGCCAACGCGCTGCCGGTGCTCGGCGCGCTGGCGGTGCTGCTGCCCGCCGTGCTGCTGGCCCGCGCTCCCGCGCTGCGGCTGCTGGAGATGGGCGACGACTCGGCGGCCGGGCTGGGCGTGCCGGTGCGCCGGGTCCGGGTGGCGGCGCTCGGCGCGGCGGTGCTGCTGGTCTCGGTCGCCGCGGCGGCCGCCGGCCCGGTGTCGTTCCTGGCGCTGACCGCGCCGCACCTGGCCCGCCGGCTGACCCGCGCGCCCGGGCCGAACCTGCTGCCGTCGGCGGTCGTCGGCGCGGCCCTGCTGCTCGCCGCCGACCAACTCGCCCAGCACGCGGTCGCCGGCCGGCAGCTGCCCGTCGGTGTGGTCACCGGCGTGCTCGGCGGTGGCTACCTGGCCTGGCTGCTCGCCGGCGAACGCGGGGGTCGGCGATGACCGGCCCCGATGAGAAGGGAATCCCCACCATGTGGCCCGACACCTCCCGGCTGGTCGGCGAGGCGCTGACCCTCGGCTACGACCGGCGCACCGTCGCCGAGGACCTCACGGTGGCCGTCCCCGACGGCTCCTTCACCGTGATCATCGGGCCGAACGCGTGCGGCAAGTCGACGCTGCTGCGCGCCCTGGCCCGGCTGCTGCGCCCGGCGCGGGGCACGGTGCTGCTCGACGGCGCCGACATCCACCGCCGGCCGGCCCGGCAGGTCGCCCGCACGCTCGGGCTGCTCCCGCAGTCGGCGGTGGCCCCGGACGGGCTCACCGTGGCCGAGCTGGTGTCCCGGGGCCGCTACCCGCACCAGGGCCTGCTGCGGCAGTGGTCCCGCGAGGACGAGCGGGTGGTCGACCGGGCGATGGCCGACACCGGGGTCGGGGAGCTGGCCGACCGGCCGGTCGACGAGCTCTCCGGCGGGCAGCGGCAGCGGGTCTGGATCGCCATGGCGCTGGCCCAGCAGACGCCGCTGCTGCTGCTCGACGAGCCGACCACCTACCTGGACATCGCCCACCAGGTCGAGGTGCTGGACCTCTGCGCCCGGCTGCACGAGGAGCAGGGCCGCACCCTGGTGGCGGTGCTGCACGACCTGCACCAGGCCGCCCGCTACGCCACCCACCTGGTGGCGATGCGCGACGGGCGGGTGGTCGCCGCCGGGGACCCACGCCGGATCGTCACCACCGAGCTGGTGGAGGAGGTGTTCGGCCTGCCCTGCCGGATCATCGAGGACCCGGAGACCGGCACGCCGCTGGTCCTCCCCACGGCGCGCCGGCGGGCCGTCCCGGCGCCCTGACCGCCGGCCGGGTCCGCCCCCCGGCGCGACAGCCCTGGCCGGCGCCGGGTTTGGCCCGCGGCGGCCCCGGCCGGCGTCCCGGGTCGGCCCGCGGGTCCCGGCCGCGTCGGGGCTAGCCGGTGGCCGCTGCGGCGGCCCGGCCGGCAGTGCGGCCGGAGAAGAGGCAGCCGCCCAGGAAGGTGCCCTCCAGGGCGTTGTAGCCGTGCATGCCGCCGCCGCCGAAGCCGGCGACCTCGCCGGCGGCGTACAGCCCGGCGAGCGGCTCGCCGTCGGCGCGCAGCACCCGGCCGGACAGGTCGGTGTGCAGGCCGCCGAGCGTCTTGCGGGTCAGCACGTGCAGCTGCACGGCGATCAGCGGACCGGCGGCCGGGTCGAGCAGCCGGTGCGGGGTGGCGACCCGGATCAGCCGGTCACCCCGGTAGCGGCGGGCGCCGCGGATGGCGTGCAGCTGGGCGTCCTTGCCGAACGGGTGGGCGATCTCCCGGTCCCGGGCCTCGACGACCCGGCGCAGCGCCACGGCGTCGAGCTGCGGCCCGCCGCTCTCGGCGGCCAGCTTGTTGATCCCGTCGACCAGCGCCGGCAGATCGTCGGCGACGACGAAGTCCGCGCCGTGCCGCTTGAACGCCTCCACCGGCCCGGGCGCGCCGGGGCGGACCCGCTGCAGCACCTGCCGCACGCTGCGGTTGGTCAGGTCGGGGTTCTGCTCGGAGCCCGACAGCGCGAACTCCTTCTCCAGGATCTTCTGGGTGAGCACGAACCAGCTGTAGTCGTGGCCGGTGGCGCGCAGGTGGCCCAGCGTGCCGAGGGTGTCGAAGCCGGGGAAGAGCGGCGCCGGCAGCCGCTGCCCGGTCGCGTCGAGCCACAGCGAGGACGGCCCGGGCAGGATGCGGATGCCGTGCCCCGGCCAGACCGGGTCCCAGTTGCGCAGCCCCTCGGTGTAGTGCCACATCCGGTCGGGGTTGATCACCTGGCCGCCGGCCGCCTCGGTGACGGCCAGCATCCGCCCGTCGACGTACGCGGGCACGCCGGTGACCATCCGGGCCGGTGGGGTGCCGAGCCGGGCCGGCCAGGCGCGCCGGACCAGGTCGTGGTCGCCGCCGATCCCGCCCGAGGTGACGATCACCGCCTGCGCCCCGTACGCGAAGTCGCCGACCACGGTCCGGGTGGTGGGTCGCCCGCGCGGGGCGTCGTCGGGGGCGAGCACCGCGCCCCGCACTCCGGTGACCGCGCCGCCGCTGGTGACCAGCTCGTCGACCCGGTGCCGGAACAGCAACCGGATCCGGCCCTGCTCGGCGGCGGCGCGGACCCGCCGGGCGAACGGCTCGACCACGCCCGGGCCGGTGCCCCAGGTGACGTGGAACCGGGGCACCGAGTTGCCGTGCCCGTGCGCCGCTCCCCCGCCCCGCTCGGCCCAGCTCACCACCGGGAAGACCCGGTGGCCCATGCCGCGCAGCCAGGCCCGCTTCTCCCCGGCCGCGAAGTGCACGTACGCCTCGGCCCACCGGCGCGGCCAGTGGTCCTCGGGACGGTCGAAGGCGGCGCTGCCGGTCCAGTCCTGCCAGGCCAGCTCCACCGAGTCCCGGATGCCCATCCGCCGCTGCTCGGGTGAGTCGACGAGGAACAGCCCGCCGAACGACCACCACGCCTGCCCGCCGAGGTTCTGCTCCGGCTCCTGGTCGAGCAGCAGCACCCGACGGCCGGCGTTAGCGGCCTCGGCGGCGGCGACCAGCCCGGCCAGTCCGGCGCCCACCACGATCACATCGCTATCCACGGCACCGACCGTACGTAGCCGGGTGCCAAAATCCTTGGTCGGGGCGTGCGAGATCCGCCACCGGGTTTGTCACCGCGATGACAAAAGGAGCCGAGGATGGCCGACACGCTGCTGGACATCGAGCCCGGCCTGGCGCATCTCGGCCCGGCGGCCGGCGAGCAGTTGCGGGCGCTGCGCGCCCCGCTGCACGGGCGGATCCTGGACAGTGTCCGCGCCGCGATGCGGGCGCAGGGCCGCTCCCTCACCGGCGGGCAGGGGCGGGGGCTGGCTCTCGGCGTGCGGACGGCGGTGGACGACTTCGTCGACGCGGTCGCGGAGCCGGCCCGCGACCTGGCCGCCACCCGGGCCGTCTTCCACGCCCTGGGCCGCACCGAATACCGGGAGGGGCACCGGGTCGACGCGCTGCGCGCCGTGCTCACCCTGGGCGGCCGCGAGATGTGGGCCTTCCTGGTCGCGCACACCACGGCCGCCGGCCCCGCCCCGGCGGACCTGTACGTGGTCGCCGGCGCGCTGTTCGGCTACGTCGACGCCCTGGCCGGCGCCGCCGCCGAGGGCTACCTGGACGAGCAGCGCGACGCCGCGCAGGACTGGGCCACCACCCGGCGGCGGCTGATCACCCTGCTCGTGCAGCCGGAGCCGCCGGCCGAGACCGCGCTGCGCGCCGCCGCCGACGCGGCCCGCTGGCCGCTGCCCCGGACGGTCGCCGTGCTCAGCGTCGACGGCGACGACGCCGAACACCTGGGCCGCACCATCGGCGGCGGCGCCATCGCCACGGTCATCGACGACGTGGTCCGGATCGTGCTGCCCGACCCGGGCACCCCGGCCCGGCTCGACCGGGCCCGCCAGGCCCTCACCGGCCGGCGGGCGGCGCTCGGGCCGAGCGTGGCGCTGGGTCGCGCCCGGCTGTCGTACCGGATCTCCGGACGGGCCCTGGCGCTGCGCGGGGAGGGCGTGCTGCCGGCCGACCCGGTGGCCGGGGACGAGCACCTGCTCACCCTGCTGCTGCGCTGGGAGCCGGGGCTGGCCGACCACCTCGCCGACGCCTGCCTCGCGCCGCTGGCCGGCCTGCGGCCGACCGCTCGCCGGGCCCTGGCCGAGACCCTGCACGTCTGGCTACGCCGGCAGGGGCAGGTGGTCGCCGTGGCCGAGGACCTGCACACCCACCCGCAGACCGTGCGCTACCGGATGCGCCGGCTGCGCGAGCTGTTCGGCGCGGCCCTCGACGATCCCGACCGGCGGCTGGTGCTCCACCTCGCGCTGCGCCACCGGCTCGGCGGCGGGTAGAGCTGTCGTACCGGTGGTCCATGATCCGTGTCGTCACAGCGGCACGGATGCGGGCCGGCGACGGCGCCCCCGCGTGCCCGCGTCGGCCCGACGGCGGGGAGGTCGGAGATGACGGAGGCCACGGACGCCTCGTGGCGGCGACGAAGCGTGCTGCGGGTGGTGCCACCCGCCCGGCCGCGCAAGCTGGCCAAGGTGCCCTTCGTGGAGCTGGCCGACGGGCGCCTGCAGGGCGTGGTGTCCAGCGGGTCCGACGTGGAGCGGGTGTACGTGTCCTCGGTGACCGCCGGCAGCCACGCCGTCAACTGCAGCACGAACAACAATCGGCCCTGCGGCGGCCTGCGCGGCAGCCTGCTCTGCAAGCACCTGCACGCGCTGGCCGACGAGGCCCTCCTCCAGTACGGCGTCTACCAGGTCGCCCGCTACCTGCGGGTCGACGTGGGCGACGGGGTGGACAGCGGCGCCGAGCTGTTCGCCCGGATGGAGGCGCGGCACGAGCCGACCCCGGCGGCCGTGGTGTTCAGCCGCTTCCTGCGCCACCTGGCCTATCTGGAGGTGCCGGCGAGCACCGCGCCGGTGCCGGAGCTGCACTGGTTCCCGGCGACCGCGGGGGTGCGCTGATGCTGGCCGCCCAGCTCGCCCAGCTGCGGGGCGCCGTCCCGGCCGGGCTGCCCGAGGCGCTCGATGTGGTCGCCGGCGTGGACGACGCGCTCACCCGCGGCCTGGCCCGGGTCGGCGAGGACGACGCCGCCGCGCTGGCCGCGCTCGCCGGCGCGGTGGCGGGCACGCCGCTGGCCGACCGGGTCGCCGAGGCGGTCGCCGCGGCGACGGCCGGCGCGGTCACCGAGGAGCACCTGGCCGCCCTGGCCGGCGCCCGGTCGGCGCTGCTCGGCGCGGCGCACGACGCCCTGCTCGACGCGCTCGACGCCGCGCTGGGCCGGCACCGCACACCGTGGACCGGCCCGGGCCCCGGGAACCCGGAGCCGGCCCCGGCGTTGGCCGGGGCGCGGGCCTGGCTGCACGAGGTGGCGCTGACCGGCTGGCGCGGCGTCGACCACGAGCTGGTCTCCGGCAGCGCGGCCCCGGTGGAGGCGGCGCTGGCGGCGCCGGAGCTGCGCCGGCTCGCGGTGCTGCTCGACGGCTTCGCCGCCGAACTGCGGGCCTGCCTGCCGGTGGCCACGCTGCCGCAGGTGCCGGCCCGCCGGTGGGCCGATCTCTGGGCCCGTGCCGTGCTGCTCGCCCGGGGCGCGGCGGCCCAGGTCGCGCAGGCCGAGCCGGTGTCCGGCCGGCTGCTGCCGCTCGGCGTGGACATCCACGAACACGACACCGCCGTGCAGGTGCAACTGCACGCGCTGCTCGAACCGGCCGGCGGCGGAACGCCCCGAGCGGTCCGGGTCACGGTGGCCGCCGCGAAGGTGGCCACCATCGTCGGCCCGGCGGTGTGGCGCCTGCTGGAGGCGCACCCCGTACTGCTCAAGGCCCTGGCGGAACGGCGGGCCGTGACGGTCACCGACCTGCCGCTGCACGGCGGCGACCTGCGCTGGGACGACACCCGCACCGACCTCGGCGAGCCGGCCGACCCGTTCGCCACCGCGCGGGTCCTGCTCGCCACGGCGGCCGCGGCCCCGACCCCGCCGCTGGACCGGCACCCCGCCGCGATCGCCGAGCCGGTGCTCGTGGAGGGCTACACCACCCGCGACGAGGACGGGTCCCTCGTGCTCGACCTCGACGGGCACCCGGTCGCGGTGACCACCGACCGGCTGCCGGCCGCCGGCCCGCTCACCCGCCAGCTGGTCGCCGCCTCGACCGCCTGCCTCGGCCTGCTGCGCTGGGACGACGGCCGATGGCTGCTGCAACCCCTGGCCGTGCGGGCCACCGTGAAACGGCAGACCGTCGAGGCGCACAACGGCGACTGGGCGTGCGGCGTCACCGACCCGAAGGTCACCAGGGCCGAGGCCAAGGCCGGCGACGCCGTGGCCGTGCTGCGCGAGCGCGCGGGACGGTTGCTGCGCCGATGACCACCGACCGCAACGACGAGAACCGCCGGCAGGTGCTCTACTGGCGGCTGCTGGCCCGGCTCTTCAACCCCGACGAGCAGCCCGCGCTGGAGTCGGCCAGCATGGCCGTCGTCGACGACCTCGGCCTGCCGGCCGCGCTGCTGGACCCGGCGGTCTCCGTCGACACCGTGGTGCAGCGCTTCCCGGCGCTCGCCGCGGAACTGCGCGGCCTGCTCGCCGGCAACGACGACGCCCCGGCGGGCGCCGGGCCGTTCGAGCCCGGCGAGGCCGAGGTACGCCGCGCCGCGCTGGTGTCCAAGCTGCTGCTCAACGTCTTCGCCACCGGCCACGGCGAGGTCAGCGCCGGCCAGCTGGCCCGCTGGCAGGCCGACGCCGGCTGGTTCGAGCAGGCGCTCGGCGCCGAGCCCGGCGAGCTGCGCCGGCAGGGCACCGGCCTCGGCGCCACCCTCGCCGGGCTGGAGGGCGACCTGGTCCGCCGGATGCACCTGCGGGAGGTGCTCGCCGACCCGGCGCTGGCCAGCCGGCTGACCCCGAGCATGTCGCTGATCGAGCAGCTGCTGCGGGACAAGGCGAACCTGTCCGGGGTGGCGCTGGCCAACGCCAAGTCGCTGATCCGCCGCTACGTCGACGAGGTCGCCCAGGTGCTGCGCACCCAGGTCGAGCAGGCCGGCGTCGGGGCCATCGACCGGTCGGTGCCGCCGAAGCGGGTGTTCCGCAACCTCGACCTCGACCGCACCATCTGGCAGAACCTGACCAACTGGAGCCCCACGGACGAGCGCCTCTACGTCGACCGGCTCTACTACCGGCAGACCGCCCGCCGTACCACGCCGGCCCGGCTGATCGTGGTGGTGGACCAGTCCGGCTCGATGGTCGACTCCATGGTCAACTGCACCATCCTCGCCTCGATCTTCGCCGGGCTGCCCAAGGTGGACGTGCACCTCATCGCGTACGACACCCGGGCGCTGGACCTCACCCCGTGGGTGCACGACCCGTTCGAGGTGCTGCTGCGCACCAAGCTGGGCGGCGGCAACGACGGGCCGGTGGCCATGGCGTTGGCCCGGCCGAAGATCGTCGAGCCGCGCAACACGGTCCTGGTCTGGATCTCCGACTTCTACGAGTTCGACCGCTCGCAGCCGCTGTTCGACGCCATCGAGGCCGTGCACCGCTCGGGGGTGAAGTTCATCCCGGTCGGCTCGGTGAACAGCTCCGGCAGCCAGAGCGTCAACCCGTGGTTCCGACAACGCCTCAAGGACCTGGGCACCCCGGTCATCTCCGGCCACATCCGCAAACTCGTCTTCGAGCTCAAGAGCTTCCTCACCTAGGAGACCACCCCTGATGTCCGACATGCTCCGCGCCCCCGCCGAGGTCAAGTACGCCGACGAGCTCGCCTACCTGGAGTCGGTCGACACCGGTCCGAAGCCGTTCTCCTGGCGACTCAGCCCGCGGATGGTGCGGCTGTTCGTCCTCGGCTCGGAACGCGCCGACGGCCTGGACCGGGAGATCCCGCAGAAGTGGTTCGGCGATCGCAGCTTCGTCGAACGCAGCATCGTCACCCTGGCGTCGGACCGCGGCCTGCTGCTGATCGGCGACCCGGGCACCGGCAAGAGCTGGCTGGCCGAGCTGCTGGCCGCCGCGATCTGCCGCAACTCCACCCTGGTCGTGCAGGGCACCGCCGGCACCACCGAGGACCACATCAAGTACTCGTGGAACGTGTCCATGGTCATCGCCCGCGGGCAGTCCCGCGAGTCGATGATCCCCTCGCCGATCATGACCGCCATGGAGCAGGGCGTCATCGGCCGCTTCGAGGAGCTGACCCGCTCCACCAGCGACGTGCAGGACGCGCTGATCTCCATCCTCTCCGAGAAGTACGTCTCGATCCCCGAGCTGAACGACGACAACATCGTCTTCGCCCGGCCCGGTTTCTCGATCATCGCCACCGCGAACAGCCGCGACCGCGGCGTCAACGACCTCTCCTCGGCGCTCAAGCGGCGCTTCAACTTCGTCCGCATCCCGGTGGTGACCAACAAGCGCAGCGAAGCGGAGATCGTCCGCTTCCGCACCGAGGAACTGCTCCGCCGGCACCGCATCGAACTGGACGTGCCGCCCACCCTGCTGGACATCCTGCTGCAGAGCTTCGCCGACCTGCGGGCCGCCACGGCGTCGGCGACCAGCGACGACGAGAAGCTGGAGTCGGCGTTGTCCACCGCCGAGCAGATCGGCGTGCTGGAGGACGCCATCCTGCACAGCCAGTTCTTCGGCGACCGCACCCTGCGCCCGGAGACCCTCGCCGGGTCGCTGATGGGCTCGCTGGCCCGGCGCAGCCCCGAGGACCTGGCCATCCTCAACAAATACCTGCACGGTGTCGTCGAGCCGCGGGCCAAGCAGGACGGCGGCGAGTGGACCGGCTTCCTCGACGGCGGCCGCCAGGCGATCGCGGCACTGTCGTGACCGCCCCCACCGCCCCCGGCCTCTTCGGCGCCCTGCGCGAGCAGCTCACCGACGCGGCCGCAGCCTTCGCCGACTCCCCCGACGCGCTCGCCGGCATCCTCACCGGCATCGTCGACGACGTCGACCGGGCCCTCGGCGAGCGGCTGGAGATCTTCCCGGTCTGCCACCACTCCCCCGCCAGCGCCCTGGCCATGGTCCGCCGGCTACGGGCCAAACAGCCCAAGGTCATCTACCTGGAGTTGTGTGAGGACCTCCGGCCGCTCCTCGGCGAACTGCGCAACTGCCGGCTCCCGATTGCCGTGCAGGCGTTCGCCACCGAACTCGACGGCTTCCCCGCCGAGTGGAGCCCGCTCAGCGTCGTCGCCCCGATCACCGAGGCGTCGGCCGAATACCAGGCCATTGCGTACGCGCTGGAGACCCCGGACGTGGAGCTGGTGCTGGTCGACCGCTCCACCGACCACGTCTTCCAGTGGTCCCCCCGCTCCTCCGACGAGCCCCCGCGGGACGGTGCGGCCGCCGACCCGGAAACGGCCGAGGAGGCGGCGCTGCACGGCGACGCGGTCGGCGTGGAGATCGGCGACCTGCGCCCCCGGTTCGCCGAGCTGGAGGCGTACCTGCTGCACCACGGCAAGGTGCGGCACTGGTCCGAGTGGTGGGACCAGTACGTCGAACGGCCGCTCGCCGACGCCGACCACGACACCTACCGGCAGGTGATGGTGCTCATCGGCAGCCTGTTCCGGCGGCTGCGCCCGGCCGAGTCCGCGCGCCACGACCGGGACGAGGACCGCGAGCGCTACATGTGGACCCGGATCCGGCAGCACCTCGCCGCCTCCGGCGCCGACCCCGCCGACTGCCTCTACGTCTGCGGCGCCTTCCACGCCGCCAGCCACGTCGAACAGTTCGGCCTGGACTCGACCGCCCCGGACTTCGCCATCACCCCCCGCACCGGCACCCGCTGGCGCTACGGCCTGATCCCGTCCAGCCACTCCGCCATCGAGGCGCAGTTCGGCCTCGCCCCCGGCGCGGTCTCCATCGCCGCGGCGAGCTGGACGACCGCGGTGAGCCGCTCGAGGCTAGTCCCCTACCGGCTCGACGGCCAGCGCGGCCAGAAAAAGACCCGGCGGGCCCGAGGCGTGGCCGCACCCGCCCCGGCCGGCGCGGTCGCCGACCGGCTCACCGGGTTCCTCGCCGCGCCACCGGCCCTCGACGAACTGGACGAGGCGGAGCTGCGCGGCTGGTGCGTCGACATCGTCCGGCTCGCCCGCCGCAACGGCTACCTGGCCAGCACCGCCGACGCCATCGCCGTCTTCGAGACCTCGATCCTGCTGGCCAACCTGCGCAACCGGGCCCGGCCCACCCCGTACGACTTCGCCGACGCCGCGGTCACCTGCATCGAGAAGGACGTGGTGCCCGGCCGGCGCGACGTCCGCCGGCTCTGCGAGATCCTGCTCGGCGGCGACCGGATCGGCCAGGTCGGCTACGACTCCCTCCCGCCGCTGGCCCGCGACGTCCTCGACCGGCTCCGCCCGCTCGGCCTGGACCTGGAGAAGCGGACCGTGCAGCGGGCGCTGCTGGACCTGCGGGCCGATCCGGCGCTGACGCCCTGCTCCGATCTGCTCTGGATGCTGCGGCACCTGCTGCCGCCGGACGCCGCCCGGCCCATCATGGGCGAACGGCGCCTCGGGCACCGCTCCGTCCAGGAGAGCTGGGACCTGGCCCTCGGCCGCAACCAGCGCGCCCTCATCGAGCTGGGCTACGAGGGCGTCACCGTCGAGCAGGTGCTGGAGCAGCGGCTGCGGCGCGCCGTCCGCGGCCCCGACGCCACCGCCGCCCGCGCCCTCGCCGCCGTCGAGGACGCCATCCGCCTGCTCGACAGCCCCCGCCTGGTCGACGAGCTCGGCGCGCGGGCGGTGGAACTGCTCGCCGCCGAACGCACCGTCGACGACGCCCCGGACGTGCTGCGCCGGATCCGCCGGCTGCTCGCTCATTACCGCACGACCGCGCCGGCCCTGCCGGCCTGGTGCCAGGCGTTCGTGACCACCGGATACGCCCACTACTGCACCCTGCTGCCCACCGCGTTCGTCGACGAGGCGACCGGGGTCCGGCAGGTCGGCGCCATGCTGGGCTTCCTGTTCAGCATGGAGAGCCTCGCGCTGTCGCTGGGCTGCGACCGTACGCAGCTCGAACTGGCCGTGGCCCAGTCCCACCCGGAGACCCCGGCCAAGGTGGCGCTGCTCTGGGCGGCCCGCCACCAGCTCGGCCTGCTCCCCCTGGCCGAGTTGCGCGCCCGCTGCGCCGAACTGCTGGCCAACCCGCTCGTGGTGCCCGCGTTCCCGCAGTACCTGTCCGGCTTCGTGCACGCCCTGGAGCCGGTGCCCGGGCTGGCACCGTTCGTGGTGGAGACCATGTCGAACGCGTTCGCCCGGCTCCCCGACCCGGTGCTGCTGCCCTGGCTACCCACCCTGATCACCACGCTGCGGGAGCAGGGGCCGGAGCTGGTGCCGCTGCTGGTCCGCGAGGCGGAACGCACCTTCCCCGCCACCCTGCCCGCGCTGGACGCCTGGACACCCCCGTGGGTGGCGTCGGCGATGTCGGCTGCGCCGACATCGCCGGTAGCGGCGGTGTCGGCGACCGCCGGCACCGTGCACGCCCTGCTCGTCGCGCATCCGGAGTCAGTGGACACGGTGGCCGGCCTGATCGGCGGCGACGCTCCGTGGCGATCAGCCGCCGGCCCCCACTCCCCCGGCGACGCGGCGGCGGCGCTGCTGGCCGCGCACCCGGCGACCGCGGAAGCGGTCGCGGCCCTGGTCACGACGAGGTGAACCGGCGCGATCGCGCTGGATCTTGGAGACTTCCCGTTCGTGACGAACGGCAGATCGCCGAAATCGACAGGTGGCGGCCCTGCCGGTCATGGCTTCCGTTCCACCGACGCTCGGGACGCGCCATGGCCGCGCGACCAAGCCGCAGGCTCCTTTCCGCCGACGCTCGGGACACCGCGTGCCCGCGCGACCAAGCCGCCGGCTCCTCGTCGGCGACCCACTCCTCCTAACGCTTCCTAGGAGGCTGGGTTGAGAGGCTCACGTGGGATCGCCGCCGCGCGGCGCGGCGTCCGCCTTTTCCCGCGCATCGGCTTCGTCGCCGTCCCGCTGCCCGCGGCGGTCACGCCTGCGCTCGACCAGCGCCGCGACCAGCAGCGAACCGGCGGCTGCCGCCCGTCCCCACCGGCGCAGGGCTGCCCGGACCGGCCCGGGCGGGGGCGGTGGAGGCGGCCCCGGCACCACGACCCGGTCCACGCCCGGGTACGCCAGCCGGGCGGCCTCGACCGCTTCCTCCTCCGACAACACGACCCGGTTCGCGGTGAGCACCAGCCCGCGGGCTTCGTCGCGGTAGCGCCACCGCCACACCTCTCCCTCCGGCCACAGCTCGATCCGCTCCCCCGGCCGGTCCGGCGCGGGCGTCTCGGGTTCGTCGTCGCGCAGGGAGGGTCGCTGGGAGGGACGGCGGGCACGGCGCAGGTCCGCCCGGGTGAGGCCGCCGAGCGAGGTCGCGTCGCCGCCCCGCAGCGCCCGCGCGGTCAGGAACGCGACCGCGCCGGTCAGGATCGGCAGGGCGAGCACCAGGACCCGGAAGAGATACAGCAGGTCGTAGACCGGCACCCCGAGCAGCCGGGCGAGGATGTCGTCGCCGGCGGCCACCACGAGCACCGCGAAGAAGGTCAGTGCGGCCACGCCGACACCGATCCTCACGGGGTGGTCCCGGGGCCGGTCGAGCAGGTGGTGCTGGCGGCGGTCGCGCGTGCGCAGCCGTTCGGCGAACGGCCAGGCGTAGAGGGCCAGGAAGGCCAGTCCGCCGAGCACGACGCCGGGGAAGAACGACGCCGGCACCAGGTAGCCGCCGATGCGGAACTCCCAGGGCGGGAAGAGGCGCAGCGCGCCGTCGCCCCAGGCGACGTACCAGTCCGGCTGCGCCGGCGAGGTGGACTGGGCCGGCTCGAACGGGCCGTAGAGCCAGACCGGGTTGATCTGTGCCAGGCCGCCGAGGGCGAAGAGCACCGCCAGGATCCAGGCGAAGAGGGCGAGCGAGCGCAGGGTGTAGCTCGGCCAGAACCGTGACCCGACCAGGTTGTGCTCCGTCCGGCCCGGGCCCGGGAACTGGCTGTGCTTCTGCCGGACCAGGATGCCCAGGTGCAGGGAGATGAGGGCGACCAGGACGGCCGGTACGAGCAGCACGTGGGTGATGAACAGCCGCGGGATCATCTCGTCGGAGGGGAACTCCCCGCCCAGTGCCAGGGCGGCCAGCCAGGTGCCGACCAGGGGGATCGACTCCACCACCGAGATGATGATCCGCAGCCCCAGTCCGGAGAGCAGGTCGTCGGGCATGGAGTAGCCGGTGAAGCCGTTGGCCAGGGCGAGGGTCAGCATGGTCACGCCGATCAGCCAGTTGAGTTCGCGCGGCTTCCGGAACGCCCCGGTGAAGAAGATCCGGGACAGGTGCAGAACGATCGCGGCGAGGAAGACCAGGGCAGCCCAGTGGTGGGTCTGCCGGATCAGCAGCCCGGCGCGTACGTCCCAGCTCAGCCGGACCACGGAGGCGTACGCGGCGGAGGTGGTGCTGCCGTCCAATGGGGCGTACGAGCCCCGGTAGACCCGGTCGGCGGAGCTGGCGTCGAAGAAGAAGGTGAGGTAGACGCCGGTGAGGATCAGCGCCACGAACGAGTAGAGCGCGAGCTCGCCGAGCATGAACGACCAGTGGTCGGGGAAGACCTTCGCCAGCGCCCGGCGGGTGATCGGGGAGAGCCGGAGCCGGTCGTCCAGCGCGCGGGCCAGCCGGTTCATGATCATGGCCGGCTCCAGAAGCCGGCGCCGGGCGGCGCGGTGAAGTCGCCGGTGGCCCGGAGGAAGCCGTCCGGGCCGACCTCGATCGGCAGTCCCGGCAGCGGCCGCGCCGCGGGACCACCGACCGCCCGGGCCCCGGCCAGCAGGTCGAACGACGACTGGTGGCAGGGGCAGAGCACCCGGCCGGTGCCCTTGAGGTAGAGCCGCACCGGGCAGCCGGCGTGGGTGCAGAGCAGCGACCAGACGACCAGGCCGCCCAGGTGGCCGCCGGCGGGCGGGCGGGAGAAGCGCTCGGGGTCGAGGCGGACCGCGAACGCGGGGGCGTCGCCGGCGTCGGGGTCTCCCTCGGGGAAGACCGCGACCATCGTCTCGGCGGGCACGTCGTCCGGCCGCAAGGGTCGTCCCGCGTCGTCGACCAGCCGTACACCGGGCCCCCATGGGGTGTCCTTCCGGGCCCGGAGCGGGCGGCCCCGGTCCCAGGGGAGCAGGGAGCGCAGCGGGAACAGCGCGGCGACACCGAGGGCGGTCAGCGCGAACCCGAGCGCCGCGAGCAGGCCGTACCGCCGGGTCGGGCTCTCCGGCGCGGCGAAGACGGCCGCCGTCATCGCCTGCTCGGCGGGGGGCGGGGTGAAGCCCTCGTGCTCCTCGACGTACCCGCCGACCGGGACCAGCCGCCGGGACCAGACCGCGAGCCCCACCGCCAGGCCGGCGAAGGCGACCGCCAGGCACACCCCCTCCCACCGGGTGTCGCCACCCAGCCCGTACGTCACCGCGAAACCGACCGCCCCGGCGGCGCTCACCAGGAACGCGGCGACGATCCGGCGGCTCGCGGCCTGCTCGGCCGGTGACGGGCTCGGGCGCCTCACTCCCCTGCCCTCCCGCCCAGCCAGCGCACGCCGGCCACCAGGAGTCCGAACACCACCAGCCAGGCGAGCAACCCCTCGGCCAGCGGGCCGAGCCGGCCGAGCGGGTTGCCGCCCGGGTCCAGCCGCTCGGTGCGCAGCCGCCGCACGTAGCTGGTCAGGTCGTCGACCTGTTGATCGGTGAGCACCTGGGCGGGGAAGGCGGGCATCAGCCCGGGCCCGACCCGGACCGCTTCCGCGACCTGGGTGGCCGAGGCGTCGTAGAGCGGTGGCGCGCTCCAGCCGTTGGTGAGCACGGCCCCCGAGCCGGCAGCCCCGTGGCAGGGCGCGCAGTTGGCGGCGAAGAGGTCCCGGCCGGAGACCAGGTCGCCGGGGGCGACCCGGGGAATCCGCGGGCCGCCGCCGCCGAGGCTGGCCACGTGGTCGACCAGCGCGGAGATGTCGTCGGCGGAGAAGACGGGTTCGCGGCGCCGCGACTGGGGTACTTCGCGCGACACCGGCATCCGGCCGGTGGAGAGCTGGAAGTCCACCGAGGCGGGCCCGACGCCGACCAGGGACGGCCCCTGCTGCGACCCCTGCCCCTGCACCCCGTGGCAGCTCGCGCACTGCTCCAGGTAGAGCTGGGTGCCGCGGTCGCCGGCGGGGGTGGTGGCGGCCGGCGTCGGTGTGGGGTCGGGCGCGGGCGCGAGGGCCACCGGGCCCACGGCGAGCGCCAGCACGGACCCGACCGCGAGGGCCCGGCGCGGGTGCGTGGCGGGCAGCGTCACCGCTCGTTGTCGCCGCATCCGTCAGTCCAACGTGTAGAGGTACGCGGCGATGTCCTGCGCGTCGATCGCGCTGACGCCGAGGTTCGGCATGGCGGTGCCCGGTTCGACGGCCTGCGGATCGGTGATCCACCGTCGCAGGTTGTCCGCGTTGTTGGGCAGCTCACCGGCGATGTAGGACCGGGCGCCGAAGCGGGTCAACGGCGGGCCGACCAGCCCACCGGCCCGGTCGACGCCGGGGATGGTGTGGCACGAGCCGCACCCGTACTGGGCGATCAGCTTCGCGCCCCGGTCCGGCCGGCCGACGCGGGACTCGGGCGGTGGTGGTGGGGACGTCGACGCGCACCCGGTCGCGGCGACGACCGGCAGCGCCGCCAGCACCGTTGCCAGCATCCAGAGACGACGGCTCATCGCACCATCCCTTCGGTTGCGGCGCCGGTCGCCGGCGGCGCGGCGGGCCGGCCCGGCCCGGCCGTGGCCAGGCGGTCGGGCCGCTCCCGGTCCAGCCGGAGCAGCCAGCCGAGGAAGACCGCCAGCGCCGCCACCAGGACCACCAGGTCCATCGGCGCCCACATCAGCAGCCCGGCGAGCTGCTGGTCGGCGAGCGGGTCGGGGCCGAGGACGCGCGCGGGGTAGACCGGTTCGGGGGCGAAGGTGAGGACCGCGCCGAGAGCGGAGGCGGGCAGCATGGTGCCGACCAGCAGCAGCAGCGCCACGGGTGCGGGCGCCCGGTGGCGGGCCGGGCCGAGCACCGGCGCCCAGAGTAGCCAGGCGGTCGCCACCAGGCTCAGATGCTCGGCGGCGTGCAGGATCGGGCGGTCCACCGCGGCGACGTACGGGCCCGGCAGGTGCCACAGCCACAGGGCCAGGGTCTGCGCCGCCGCGGCCAGCAGGGCGTATTCGGCCGGGCGGCGCAGCCGACGCACCGGCGCCGCGGCCCGGACGCGGGCCAGCAGCCGGCGCAGCGGGCGGGGCGCGGCCAGGGTGAGCGGCAGTCCCGCCGCACCGGCCGCGAGCAGTGGGCCCGCCACCAGCAGGAGCAGCATGTGTTGGGCCATGTGCCCGGCGTAGGAGGACTCCGCCAGCCGGTGCACCGGCCCCTGGTCGGCCGCCAGCACCACCACCAGCCCGGCGCCGAACGCCGTCACCCGCCGGACCGCCACCACCCGGCCACGGCCCCGCCGCGCCCACAGCTCCTGCACACCCCGGCCGTAGCCGGCGGCGAGCAGGCAGACCACGGCCACGGACAGCATCGTCAGCAGCCCGTCGGCCACGTCGCCCGGGCCGGACCCGTGGGCCCGGTAGACGGTCAGCCCTGACATGGCGGGAACACCAGCACGGCGATCCCGCCGAGCACGATGATCGTCAGGAACAGCAGGTTCGCCCAGACCCCGACCATGGCGAGCATCCGGGAGCGGTCGACGGCCCGGTCCTCGGCGCCGGCCGACGACGCCCGCGCGGTACGCCGCCACACCAGCGTGGCCACCAGCAGCGATCCCACGGTGACCAGGCCCGGGATCACCACCGCGAGCCACACCGCCAGCCAGAGCGGCACGCCGGCGACGCGCTCGCGGCCCGCGGCGCAGGTCAACTCGTCCAACGGCCAGGCGATGAGCAGGTGCGCGGACCAGGCGAGGGCCCCGCCGAGCACGCCGTACCAGAGCAGCAGCCCGCCGGCCAGTCGGGTGTGTGGGCCGGGTCCGGTGGTCATCACAGCCGTGGGGAGAGATAGATGGTGAACAGGATGGCGACCCACACCGCGTCGACGAAGTGCCAGTAGATCGCGGCGTTGCGGACGCGTTCGTGGCGGTGGGACCCGAAGCTGCCTCCGCGCAGGGAGGCGGCGAGCAGCCACCCGATCATCGTCAACCCGACCAGCACGTGCAGCCCGTGGAAGCCGGTGATCAGGTAGAACAGGGAGCCGTAGACGTCGGTGGTCATGGTGAAGTGCTTGAGGTCCTCGGCGTATTCGACGGCCAGCAGGGCCAGGAAGCTCAGCCCGAGCAGCAGGGTGGCGGCGAGCCCGGCCCGCAGCCGCCCGCGCCGGCCCCGCCGGATGCCGTGTTCGGCCCAGACCACGGGCAGGCTGCTGGGCACCAGCACCGCGGTCATCAGCAGCGGGAGCAGCAGCTTCGGCTTGTCGACGCCGCCCGGCGGCCACTGCGGACCGAACTGGAAGCGGAGGTAGAAGTAGCTGCCGAGCAGGCACGCGAAGAGGGTGGCCTCGGTGGCCACGAACAGCACCATGCCCCACCATCCGGTCGGCCGGCCGACCGGCTCCTCGGTGGTCAGCGCCGCGACGCCGGTGGCCGCGGCCACGACCCCACTCCGGTCCGTCATGACGCCACCCCGAGTTCCTCGTCGGGGCGGCGCGGCGGCCAGAGCCAGGCCGCGATCGTCGCCGCCACCACCAGCGCGGCGACCGCGGCGATCGGGTACGCGGCCAGCAGCAGGGCGGTGAAGAAGACCAGCAGCGCGCCGGCGAGGACGAGTGGCTTGAACGACGACTCGGGCATCTCCACCGCCCGTTCGGTGCGGGCGTCCAGCTCGCTGGTGAACAGGGTGCGCCGGCCTTCGCTGAGGACGCGGTCCGCGGTCGCGCCGGTGGTGGTCGACTCGACGGTCCGTTCGTCCCAGGTGGGGTGCAGGCTGTGCACCCGGGGTATGACCGGGAAGTTGTACGGCTCCGGCGGTGACGCCGTCGACCATTCCAGGCTGTCGCCCTCCCACGGGTCCGCCGGTGCCGGCCGGCCCCGCCGCACCGCGTGCACCACGCCGACGAGCACCAGCAGCAGCCCGAGCGCCAGCAGGTACGACCCGACGGTGCTGACCAGGTTCCACCCGTCCCAGCCCGGCTCACTGCGGTAGGTGTAGACGCGCCGCGGCATGCCGAACAGGCCGTAGAGGTGCATGGGGAAGAAGGTGACGTGCATGCCCGTGAAGGCCAGCCAGAACGCCCACCGCCCGAGCCCCTCGTGGTACATCCGTCCGGTGATCTTGGGGAGCCAGAAGTAGATGCCGGCGAGCATCGGGAAGACCGCCCCACCGATCAGCACGTAGTGGAAGTGCGCCACCACGAAGTACGAGTCGGTGACCTGCTGGTCGAACGCGGTCACCGCGAACATCGCGCCGGTGAAGCCGCCGAGCACGAAGGTCACGAGGAACCCGATCACGAAGAGCAGCGGCACCCGCAGCACCAGCCGGCCGAGCAGCATGGTGGCCAGCCAGGCGAAGATCTGGATCCCGGACGGGATGGTGATGACCGTGCTGGCCGCGCTGAAGAAGCTGTACGACAGCAGCGGTAGCCCGGTGGCGAACATGTGGTGCACCCAGACCCCGAACGAGATGATCGCGATCGCCACGATCGAGAGCACGATCAGCGAATAGGCGACCACGCCCCGGCGGGTGAACGCGGGCAGCACCGCGGAGACGATGCCCAGGGCGGGCAACACGATGATGTACACGTCGGGGTGCCCGAAGATCCAGAACAGGTGCTGCCAGAGCAGCACGTTCCCGCCGCCGGACGGGTCGAAGAAGTGGGTGCCGAACCGGCGGTCGAAGAAGAGCATCGCGTTGTCCGCGTTGAGCGCCGGCAGGGCGAACACCACCATGAACGCGGTGGCCACGATCGCCCAGACGAACAACGGCACCCGGTTGAGCGACATCCCCGGCGCCCGCAGCTTGAGCGCGGTGACGATGAAGTTGATCGCGCCCGAGGTGGTGGAGATGCCCAGGAAGAGCAGACCGAGCGCGTAGACGTCCATGTGCAGGCCAGGGTTGTGCTCCACCTGGTTGAGCGGCGCGTACGCGAACCAGCCGTTGTTGGGCGCCGCCCCGAACGGCAGGCTCCCCCACATGAATAGCCCGGCGAAGAGGAACGCCCAGTAGCCGAAGGCGTTCAGTCTCGGGAAGGCCATGTCCCGGGAGCCGATCATCAACGGGACGAGGAAGTTGCCGAAGCCGAACAGCATGGGCGTGGCGAACAGGAAGATCATCGCCGTGCCGTGCATGGTGAAGAGCTGGTTGTACTCCTCCGGCGACACGACGCCCGCCTCGGGCCGGGCGAGCTGGGTACGCATCACCAGGGCGCTGAGCCCGGCGAGGATGAAGAAGAACGCGGCGGTGACCAGGTAACGCCGGCCGATCTTCTTGTGGTCCACGGTGGTGAACCAGGCGCGCAGCGAGCGGGGCTCGTCCCAGTGCTCGGCCAGCCGGGCCAGGTCGTCCGGGCCGATGCCGGGCGCTGTGCTGGTGGTCGTGGACATGGCGGCCCCTACTCCAGCGACCGTAGGTAGGCGATGAGGTCGGGCAGTCGGGCGGCGTCGACCGGCTGCGGGGGCATGGCGTTGCCCGGCTTGACGGTCTGCGAGTTGGCGATCCAGCCGCCGAGGTGTCCGGCGTCGTTGGGCACCGCGCCGGCGCCGATGCTCCACCGCGAGCCGACGTTCGACAGGTCGGGCCCCACCTGCCCCTGCGCGCCGGTGCCCCGGACCGTGTGGCAGGCCGCGCAGGTGCCCTGCACGAAGGTCTGCTGACCGCGCCGTTCGGCCTCGGTCCGCGGCGCCCGGGCCGGGGCGTCCACCCGGGCCAGCCAGGCGTCGAAGTCGGCGCGGGGTTCGGCCACCACCAGGAATGCCATGTGGGCGTGCTGGGTGCCGCAGTACTCGGCGCACTGGCCGCGGTAGCTGCCGTCGCGCCGGGCCTCCAGCCAGGTCTCGCGGGTCTCGCCGGCGATCAGGTCCGTCTTCGGCATCAACTGCGGCACCCAGAAGCTGTGCAGCACGTCCTCGGTCCGCAGGCGTACCCGGACCCGCTCCCCCACTGGGATGTGGAGCTCGTTGGCGGTGGCGCCGGAGGCGCCCGCGTAGCGCACCTCCCACCACCACTTGCGCCCGGTGACCTCCACGGTGAGCGCGTCCCGCCCCGGACCTGCGCCGAGCGCGGCGAGGTCCCGCAGACCGACGCCGTAGACCGCCACGAGGATGATGAACGGCAGCCCGGCCCCGGCGATCGTCACGAAGCGCAACGGCTGGCCGTGACGCACCCGGGCGGCGCCCCGCCGGAACACGAGCGCCCAGGCGAGCAACGCCATGACCTCGGCGAACACCGCCATGGAGATCCAGAACAACAGCCACCACAGGCCGCTGACCCGCGCGGCTCCGGTCCCCGCCGGATTCAGGGCCGACGGGGTGCCGCCGGAGCAACCGGCGAGCAGCAGCGGGCCGTACAGCAGCGGCAGCACCGACCGGGGTCGGCGCTGCCGCCGGCCCGGGTGCGAGGTGGTCTCCGCTGTCGTCTTCACCGGCAAGGACCTTAGTACCGGTTAGCGACCTTCATACCTTTTCTCCGAATGGAGGTATATGGGACAGCCACCGCCTTATGGTGGGTCTCCAGTCCCCACCTTCTCGGTCAAGCGCCTCAGGGGCGCGGACAGGGAGATGATGCAAGCCTCCACGGTGGACCTCCTCACGGACACCGCCAGAGCGGCCGCGGCGCGCCGGACGATGGCCTGGGCCGCGGGCGGGCTCGCCGCCGCGGCCACGGTGGCCGGCGGATGGCTCGCGCCCCCCGACGAACTGCAGGGCGACGCGCAACGCCTGATGTACCTGCACGTCCCCGCCGCCTGGGTGGCGTACGCCGCGTTCGCGGTCGTGCTCGCGGCCAGCGGGGCGTACCTGATCGGCGGGGACCTGCGCTGGGACCGGTTCGCCCGGGCGGCGGCCGAGCTCGGGGTGGTGCTCACCGTCGCCGCAATCGGCACCGGGGCGGTCTGGGGGCACCTGGTCTGGGGCACCTGGTGGGCCTGGGATCCCCGGCTGGTCAGCACCGCCCTGCTGCTGCTCGCCTACGCCGGCTACCTCGCCCTGCGCCGGACGCTTGCCGAGCGCTGGGCAGCCCGCGACGGCGGCGACCACCGGGTGGCCCGGCCCGCGGCGGTCGTCGGCGTCGCCGGCTTCCTCCTCGTGCCCGTGGTGCACTTCTCCGTGCTCTGGTGGCGCTCGCTGCACCAGCAGGCGACGGTGCTGGCCCCGCACCGGCCGCCGATCGACCCCAGGATGGCCGCCGCGTTGCTCCTCGCCGTGGCCGCCGCGACCCTCGCCGCGTTCTGCCTCCTGCTGCACCGGGTGGTCCGCCTGGAGCGCCGCCTGGCCCCCGAGCCCTCCCCCGCCGCCGAGGGCACGCCGGCGGGAGTCGGATGATGCGTCACCGGGCGGGCCGAATCGCCCTCGTCGCGGTGCTGCTCGCCGCCGGCGGACTGCTGGTCACCAGCGCGCTCCGCGACACCGTCACGTACTACCGGACGCCGGGCGAGCTGCTCGACGATCCGGGCGTCGCGCGCCACCGGGTCCGCCTCGGCGGCGACGTCGTGCCCGGATCGCTGCGCCACCAGGGCGACCTGGTCGTGTTCCGCCTCGCCGAGGCAGGCCACGAGATCACCGTCGAGCAGCGCGGCGCACCGCCGGAGACCTTCCGGGAGGGAACCGGCGCGGTCGTCGAGGGCAGGCTGTCGTCCGACGGCGTGTTCCGCTCGGACCACGTGGTGGTCCGGCACGGCAACGAGTACCGGCCGTCGTCCTCCCCCGTGGTTCCGGCCGATGCTGGGTGACCTCGGCACCGCCGGCCTCGCCGTCGGGCTCGCCTGCGCGAGCCTCACCGCCCTGCTCTGGCTGCGGGTGGCCCTGTTGGGCGCGCCCGTCCGCACCGCCCGGCGCGGCACCGCCGCAACCCTGGCCGCCGCCGCCCTGGCCTGCGCCCTGCTGGAGACGGCGCTGCTGCGGCACGACTTCAGCGTCCGGTTCGTGGCCGAGAACGGCGGCCGGCACGTCCCGCTCTACTACACCCTGACCAGCCTCTGGTCGGCCCTGGACGGTTCGCTGCTGCTGTGGTTGCTGGTCCTCGGCGGGTACGCCGCGCTGCTGGCCCGGCGCGCGTACCCGCCGCGGCTGCACGCGTACGCGATGGTGGTCGTCAGCGTGGTCATGGTGTTCTTCTTCGCGCTGTCCACCTTCGCCGCGAACCCGTTCCGCACGGTGAGCCCGGTGCCGGCCGACGGCCCCGGACCGAATCCACTGCTCCAGCAGCACCCGGCCATGGGCGTGCACCCGCCGCTGCTCTACGCCGGCTACCTCGGCCTGGTCGTACCCTTCGCTCTCGCGCTGGCGGCGCCGCTGGCGGGACGGGACGGACCGGGCTGGGTGCGGACGGCGCGGCCGTGGGCGCTGGTCTCCTGGGCGGCGCTGACCGGCGGCATCGGCATGGGCGCCTGGTGGTCGTACGCAGTGTTGGGCTGGGGCGGCTACTGGGCGTGGGACCCGGTGGAGAACGCCTCCCTGCTGCCCTGGCTGACCGCCACCGCGTTCCTGCACACCACCCTGGTCCGAGGCCGGGCCGCCTGGCACGGCGCGCTCGCCTGTGCGAGCTTCCTGCTGGTGCTGCTCGGCACCTTCCTCACCCGATCCGGTGCGGTGGCCAGCGTGCACGCCTTCACGGACTCGCCGCTGGGCCCGATGCTGCTCGGTTTCGTGCTGCTGGCGGTGGTGGTGTCGGCCGTCCTGACCGGCCGTCGAGCCCCCGAGCCGACCCGCCCCGGGCGCCCCCGGGCGCTCTCCCGAGCCACCCTGGTGCTGGTCCACGGCGTACTCCTGGTGACCATCGCCGCGGTGGTGCTGATCGGCACCATCCTGCCGCTGCTCACCGCCCCGCTGAGCGGGACGCGCTCCTCGGTGGGCCCGGCCTACTACCAGCGCACCGCGGTGCCCCTGGCGGTCGTGGTGCTGGTGGTGATGGGCGTGGCGCCGGCCCTACGGGTCCGCGACCGGTCGGCGGCGCTGCGGCGGCTCGTCGTCCCCGCCGGTGCCGGCCTGGGTGCCGTGGCCCTCGTCGGCCTGCTCAGCCGGCCCGGCCCGGCCGCGCTCACCGCGTTCGGCGCGGCGGGGTTCGTCCTCACCGGACTGGCCGGCGACCTGGCCCACCGGCTGCGCCGGTCCGGCCCGCACCGACGGACCGGCCGGCTCGCCGGGCTGGTCGCGCACGCCGGGCTCGCCCTGGTCGCGGTGGGCGTCGCCGGCTCGTCAGCGTACGGCCGGGACGCCGAACGGACGCTGCGGGTCGGCGAGACCCTGCGGGTGAGCGACGTCGCGGTCCGACTGGTCGGGGTGGACCGGACCGGCGGCAGCGAGAGCATGGCGGTACGGGCCCGGCTGGCGCTCACCTCGTCGGGCCACGCCGCGCGGACGATCACGCCGGCGCTGCGCTACCACCCCGCCCGGGACACCGCCGTCACCGTGCCCGCGATCGGCACCGGCCCGCTGCGCGACACGTACGTCACGCTGCTCGCCGTCAGCGAGGACAGCGGCACCGCCAGCGTGCGGCTGGCGGTGAACCCGCTCGTCGGCCTGATCTGGGCCGGCGGTGCCCTGACCGCCGTCAGCGGGTTCCTCGCGGCCGCCGCCACCGCCCGCCCGCGAACCCGCTCGGACGCCAGCGCCGACCGGCCGCGGTCCGCACCGGTCGCCGTCGGGCCGGGAGCCGCGACGTGAGGCGGCTGATTGCGCGGCGCCCCGGATGGCTGCGCGTCGGGCCGGCGACCGTCCTCGCGCTCACCGTCGCCGTCGGCGCCCTGATCGCCTTCGGCCTGCGCGCACCCGCCACGCCGAACCCCGAGGCGGCGACGGCGGTGGCCGGCAGACCCGCCCCGGCGCTGTCCGGCGCCACCCTGGACGGTGGCCGCTTCGCGCTCTCCGACGCCCGGGGCCAGGTGGTGCTGGTCAACGTGTTCGCCTCCTGGTGCGGGCCGTGCCGGGACGAGCTGCCGCTGCTGGTGGACGCCGAGCGCAGCTGGTCCCCGCGCGGCGTCCGGCTGGTCGGGCTGAACATCAGAGACGGCACCGACGCGGTCCGCGCGCTGCTCGACGAGACCGGCGCGACCGGGCTGACCGTGGTGCCGGATCCCGACGGCACGCGGGCGGTCGAGTGGGGCGTGCGGGGCGTGCCGGAGACCTTCGTGGTCGGCCGGGACGGCCGGCTCGTCGACCGGCGGCAGGGGGTGGTGACCCGGCAGTGGCTGGAGCAGCGGATCGCACCGCTGCTGGCCGGATGAGGTGGCGGCGCGCCCTGGTGGCGCTCGCGCTCGTCACGCTCGCCGCGGCGGCCGGCGTGGCGCTGGCCCGGTCGGCGGGCGAGGCCGGCCGGCAGGACCCGGTGCGCGCGGTGTCCGCCGGGCTGCGCTGCCCGGCCTGTCAGGGCGAGTCGGTGGCGGACTCCCGGTCACCGATCGCGGCGGCGATGCGGCAGGTGGTGGCGGACCAGATCGCCCAGGGGCGGGACCGGACCGAGATCCGGCGATGGTTCGTCCAGCGGTACGGCGCGGACGTGCTGACCGATCCACCGGCTCGCGGGGTCCGGCTGCTGCTCTGGGGCGTACCGCTGCTGGCGCTGCTGGCCGGCGGCTACGCGGCCCTGCGGACGCTCCGGCCCGGTGCCGCCCGGACCGGCTCCACGGCACCCTGGACGCTGGACGCTCGGGGCGCCCGGCGGGCGTGGCGGGTGGCGTCGGTGGGCGTGGTGGCCCTCGTGGCGTCCGTCGCGATCGTCGCCGACCGACTCGACCCGCCCGCTCGGCCGGCACCGGCCGACCCGGTCGCGGTCGCCCTCCAACTCGCCCACGACCTCGAGACACAGGACCGGTACGACGCCGCCGCGCAGATGTACGAGGAGGCGCTGCGGGACCGGCCCGACGACACCGTCCGGCTGCGACTCGCGTTCGCGCTGCTCCGCGCCGGCGACGGCGCCGCCGCCCAACGAACCGCCCGGGACGTCCTCGCCCGCGAGCCGGACTCCCCCGACGGCCTGCTGGTGCTGGGGCTGGCGCAGCGGGACAGCCGGTCCGTCGAGGCGGGAGACACGCTGCGGCATTTCCTGGCCGTCGCACCGGCACACCCGGCCGCCGCAGAGATCCGGCGCCTGCTCGCGGCGGGCCGGGAACCCACCGGGCGCTGACGGCGATCTCGTCGATCAGCGCTGCCTTCAAGCTCGTTCCCGCAGCCCTCTGGCCCCTCCGCCAGGAGGTCGTCGAGACGCCGTGAGGATGCCCGGGTCGCCCGAGTGATCCCGCGGTGGGGACCGCATCTCACTCGCTAGCGCGTCCTAGGAGGCTGGGCTGAGGGGCGCCGGCCGGTCATCCGAAAGTGGCTCACGAACGGGCTCGCGCGGCTAGCGTCGAGGTGATGGGCGGTCATATCGGGGTGATCGAGGCGCTCAAGGCGGATCCCACCATGTCGGGCTTGCGTCGGTCGCTGGAGGCGTACTACGGCGACCCGGCCCGCGAGGCGGCGATGGACGCGTTCTACGCGCCCCTGGTCCGCCCGGGAGACCTGGTCTTCGACGTCGGTGCGCACGTGGGCGACCGGCTCGGCAGCTTCCGCCGGCTGGGCGCCCGGGTCGTGGCCGTCGAGCCGCAGCCGCTCTGCACCCGGGCCCTGCACGCCCTTTACGCGGATGACGACCGGGTGACCGTGGTGGAGGCGGCGTGCGGGGCGCGGACCGGGCCGGTGCGACTGCACGTGAACTCGGCGAACCCGACGATCTCCACCGCGTCGGCGGGGTTCCTGCGGGCCGCCCACGGGGCCGGCGGCTGGGCACACGAGGTCTGGGACGCCGAGATCGAGGTGGCCGGCACCACGCTCGACGCGCTCGTCGCGGCGCATGGGGAGCCGGCCTTCGTGAAGATCGACGTGGAGGGCTTCGAGGACGCCGTGCTGGCCGGGTTGAGCCGCCCGCCGCCGGCGCTGTCGTTCGAGTTCACCACCATCGCGCGCGACCTGGCGGCGCGCTGCCTCGACCGGCTCACCGGGTTGGGCTTCACCGACTTCACCGTGGCGCTCGGCGACGAGATGGCGTTCGCCCTGCCCGGCTGGCGGTCGGCGGACGAGGTGGCGGCGTACCTGCGGGCACTGCCGTACGAGGCCAACTCGGGCGATGTCTATGCCCGCGCCCGGCCGGCCTGACCGGCGGAGGTGACCCGGCGGCAAAGGCGCCGATCCGGTCCAGCAGGGACGGCGCCCAGCGGACCTGGCGGCAGACCGCCTCGGAGCTGACCCGCCGGGGCGCGACCGCCCGCCGCGGGCAACCGGTTTTTCGCATCGACACTGCTCGCACCCTTGATCGGCCGCGCTGTCCAGGGACGCTTTTTTCAGGTTTCGAACTTAGCCGTGTTTCGTTATCCGCCCGTTATTGACGTGACCGCTGCCACTTCGGTTGACTGCGACGGAACCGCTTCCGCAACCGGTTCCGAAACATCCACCACACCCCTGCGCCCCGGGAGCGTCACGTGCCGATCACCATCGCCGACGTCGCGACCCGCGCCGGCGTGAGCAAGACGACCGTCTCCCGGGTGCTCAACGGCAAGGGCGAGGTGCACGTCCGCACGGCCGACCGGGTCCGCGCGGTCATCGACGCCCTCGGGTACGTGCCGAGCGCCCGCGCGGTCGGCCTGGCCCGCGGGCGTACCCGGGTGGTCGGCATGCTGGTGCCCGCTCTGACCTGGCCCTGGATGGGCGAGGTGCTCCAGGGCGCGGCCGACGTGGTCGAGGCCGAGGGCTACGGCATGCTGCTGTTCACCTGCACGCAGGGCGACGAGTCGATGCGGCGGTTCGCCTCCCAGGTATCGGCGAAGTCCTTCGACGGCCTGCTGGTGGTCGAGCCGGAGGGCACCCTCGACTACATCACCGAGCTGCACGAGCGCGGCCTGCCCGTCATCCTCATCGACGACCGCGGCCACCAGCCGGGCTTCCCGTCGGTGCGGACGACCAACGAGTCCGGCGCGCGGGCCGCCGCCGCGCACCTGCTGGCGCACGGCCGGAAGCGGCCGCTGGTCGTCACCGGCCTGCGCCGCTTCGGCTGCACCCGGGAACGGCTCGCCGGTTTCGCGGACGGCTACGCCGACGCGGGCCTGCCCATCGACCCCGCCCTCGTCGTGGAGGGCGACTTCACCTTCGAGTGCGGGCGGGCCGCCGTGGAAGGCCTGCTCGCCGACGGCGTGCCGTTCGACGCCGTCTTCGCCCACAACGACCTCTCCGCCGCCGGGGCGCTCCAGGCGCTGCGGGACGCCGGCCGGCGGGTCCCCGAGGACGTGGCGGTGGTGGGCTTCGACGACCTGCCGCTGGCCGGGCACACCCACCCACCGCTGAGCTCGGTCCGCCAGCCGTTGCGGGAGATGGGAGCGGCCGCCGCCCGTACCCTCATCGCCCACCTCGCCGGCACGCCGCTGCCCCACGCCCCGACCGTCATCCCCACCACCTTCACCGTCCGCGCCTCGACCGGCACCACCTGACCTCGCACCGATGTAGCTCCACCCGCACCGGCGGGCGTCCCGTCCGCCGGTGGTAACACCGCACACCCTCCATCCACCACATCCCGCCGCAGGATTGCGGGAGCACCGAGGGAGACCTCCATGAGAAGAAGGCAACTCCTCGCCGTCGCGCTGGCCGGCGCGATGGCCACCGGCGTCGCCGCGTGCGGCGACAGCCCGAACGCCAACAAGAAGAACGGCCAGGCGGCCACGGTGCTCAACGTGGGCATGCCGAACGGGCCGCAGGCCGAGAACAACAACCCGTTCCTCACCACGTCCGCCGCGGCGTCGCTGGGCTACCGCTGGCAGATCTACGAGCCGCTGATGATGTGGAACCCGGTGAAGCCGGCCGACCCGTTCAAGCCGTGGCTGGCCACCAAGGCCGAGTGGTCGTCGGACTACACCTCGGTGAAGGTCACCATCCGGGACAACGCCACCTGGTCCGACGGGCAGAAGGTCACCGCCGAGGACGTCGCCTTCACCTACAACCTCGTGAAGAAGTACCCGGCGCTGAACGACCAGGGCGTGCCCTACACGGACGCGACGGCCAGCGGCAACGAGGTCACCATCAAGATGGAGAGCCCACAGTTCGTCAACCAGCAGAAGGTGCTGTGGCGGGTGCCGATCGTGCCCAAGCACATCTGGGAGAAGATCAGCGACCCGACGACCGACACCGTCAAGCAGCCGGTCGGCAGCGGCCCGTATACCCTGAAGTCCTTCACCCCGGCCAGCATGACGCTGTCGGTGCGCGACAAGGGCTACTGGCAGGACCTGCCGAAGGTCAAGGAACTGCGCTACACCTCCTACACGGACAACAGCGCGCAGACCACCGCCCTGGCCAACGGCGAGTCGGAGTGGAGCTTCGTCTTCATCCCCAACTACCAGGCCGTCTTCGTGGCCAAGGACCAGGAGCACCACAAGGTGTGGGCCCCGGCGATCCTCGGCATCCACGGCCTCTACCTCAACACGACGAAGAAGCCGTTCGACGACCCGGCGCTGCGCCGCGCCATGAACATGGTCATCGACCGCGCCGACATCTTCACCACGGCCGAGGCCGGCTACTTCCACCCGCAGGTGAAGAGCGTGACCGGCCTGCCCAGCCCGGCCGGTGACTCGTTCGTCGCGCCCGAGTTCAAGGGCCAGGAGCACAAGGTCGACGTCGAGGGCGCCAAGGCGCTGCTGACCGGCGCCGGCTACAAGCTCGAGGGCAACACCCTCAAGGACAAGACCGGCAAGGCCGTCACGCTGAAGCTGACCGACCCGGCCGGCTGGTCGGACTACCAGACCAGCCTGGAGATCGTGAAGGACAACCTGTCGAAGATCGGCATCGCCGCCACGGTCGACAAGGCCAACCAGGACGCCTGGTTCCGCAACGTCGAGCAGGGCAACTTCGAGGCGACGTTCCGGTGGACCGAGGGCGGCGCCACGCCGTACGACATCTACCGGACGATCATGGACGGCCGGCAGCTCAAGCCGATCGGCACCGCCTCCCCCGCCGGCAACTTCGGCCGCTTCAACAACAAGGAGGCGACCGACGCCCTGGTCGCCTACGCGAACGCGACCGACGAGGCCGCGCGCACCACCGCCATGAACACGCTGCAGAAGATCTTCGTCGACCAGATGCCGATGATCCCGGTCGGCGCGGACAACATCGGCGGCGCGTACAGCACGAAGAACTGGACCGGCTGGCCGGACGACTCGAACCCGTACGGCGCCATGCAGCCCACCCAGCCCAACGCGCTGGACGTGGTCCTGCACCTCAAGCCCGCCAACGGCTGACCTCGCCAACCGCCTCCCCGGCCGGCTCCCGGCCGGCCGGGGAGGCGCACCCCACGCTCAGACAGGAACTCGGCATGACGTTGAGCGAGAGCGCGGCGGCGCCGGCCGACGAGGTGGTGCTGGAGGCCGTCGGCCTGACCAAGCACTTCCCCGTCCGCAGGCGGCTGCGTGACCTCTTCTCCCGGACGCCGGCCGTCGTGCACGCCGTCGACGACGTATCGTTCGCGCTGCGTCGCGGCCGGGTGACCGCGCTGGTCGGGGAGTCCGGCTCCGGCAAGTCCACGGTGGCCCGGCTGCTGGCCCAGATCTATCCCCGCACGGCCGGCGACCTCCGCCTGCACGGCACGTCGACCAAGGTGCGCGGCGGCCGGCCGTTCCGGTCGTACGTGCGGCGGGTCCAACTGATCCTGCAGGACCCGTTCGCCTCGTTGAACCCGGTGCACACCGTCCGCTACCACCTCACCCGGTCCCTGCGGATCCACGGCAACGCCGGGCGCGGCGCCGAGGATCTGGACCGGGCCCTCGCCAAGCTGCTCGCCCGGGTCAGTCTCACCCCGCCCGAGCGCTACCTGGACGCCTTCCCGCACGAGCTGTCCGGCGGCCAGCGGCAGCGCGTCGCCATCGCCCGGGCGCTCGGGGCCGACCCGGAGGTGCTCCTCGCCGACGAGCCGGTCTCCATGCTCGACGTCTCGATCCGCCTCGGCGTGCTCAACCTGCTGCAGGACCTCAAGGACCGGCTGAACATCGCCATCCTGTACATCACGCACGACATCGCCTCGGCCCGCTACTTCGCCGACGAGACGATCGTCATGTACGCCGGCCGGATGGTCGAGGGCGGCGACAGCGAGACCGTCACCCAGAACCCGGCCCACCCGTACACGCGGTTGCTCACCGACTCGGCGCCGGACCCGGAGCGGATCACCGGCGGCGGCGCCGCGGTCGACGCGGCCGCCGGGAAGGACCGCGGTCAGGGCGAGCCGCCGAGCCTGATCGCCCCGCCCGCCGGCTGCCGGTTCCATCCCCGGTGCCCGCACGCCATGCGGCGCTGCACGGTGGACCTGCCGCCGCGGCTGACCATCGGCGACCGGCCCGATCACTGGGCGGCCTGCTGGCTCTACGACCCGGACACCGTGGCCGCCGACGCCCCCGGCTCGGCCGCGCCCGACGCCGACCCGGCCGTGCCACCGCCCGCGGCGGCGCTCGACCGGACGGACACCGCCACCCTGGGGGAGCCACGATGAGATTCCTCCTGCAGCGCACGGCCTTCTACCTGTTCACGGCGTGGGCGGCCATCACGCTCAACTTCTTCATCCCGCGGCTGGTGCCGGGCGACCCGGTGCAGTCCCTCATCTCGCGCAACCAGGGCCGGATCAGCGCCGACGCCATCGAGTCGCTGCGCGTGCTGTTCGGGCTGGACGCGCACGAGAACATCTGGCAGCAGTACCTCGACTACTGGCGGCAGCTGCTCCACGGTGACCTGGGGCTGTCATTCACCTTCTTCCCCACGCCGGTGTCCACAGTGATCGGCGACAGCCTGCCGTGGACGGTCGGTCTGGTCGGCATCACCACGATCATCAGCTTCCTCGTCGGCACCGGGCTCGGCGTCGGCGCCGGCTGGCGGCGCGGCTCCTGGGTCGACGGGCTGCTGCCGGCCACGACGTTCCTGTCCTCGATCCCGTACTTCTGGCTGGGTCTCGTCGCCATCGCCGTGTTCACCGGGCCGGGGAGCTTCTTCCCGTCCTCCGGCGGCTACGAGGCGGGCCTCGTGCCGGCGTTCGACGGGTACTTCATCCCGAGCGCGATCAAGCACAGTGTCCTGCCCGCCGCCACCATCCTGGTCTCCTCGATGAGCGGGTGGATCCTCAGCATGCGCAACATGATGGTGACCGTCTCGTCGGAGGACTACATCACCGTCGCCCACGCGAAGGGCCTGTCGGAGCGCCGGGTGGCCCTGAGCTACGCGGCCCGCAACGCGCTGCTGCCGAACGTCTCGGGCTTCGCGCTGTCGCTCGGGTTCATCGTCGGCGGCACGCTGCTCGTCGAGATCGTGTTCTCCTACCCGGGCCTCGGCTACCAGCTCTTCCAGGCGGTCGGCTACAAGGACTACCCGCTCATGCAGGGGATCTTCCTGATCATCACGATCTCCGTGCTGGTGGCGAACCTGCTCGCCGACGTCGCGTACCTGCTTCTCGACCCGCGGACCCGAAAGAGCTGAGCGATGACCATCTCACCGTCGAGCATCGAGCAGGTCATCCCCGGTCAGGGTGCGATGGCCCAGCCGTCGGCCGCGCCGGGCCGGGCGAAGCGGCGCCGGTTCCGCTTCGTCGCCAACGCCAAGGCCGCGACCGGCCTGGTCATCCTGGGCATCTACTGCCTCTTCGCGGTGATCGGGCCGTGGGTGGCGCCGTACAACCCGGACGCGCGCAGCGCCGACGTGCTCCAGGCGCCGTCGACCCGGCACTGGTTCGGCACCACCCACCTCGGTCAGGACATCTTCAGCCAGATCCTGGTCGGCGCGCGCAGCGTCATGGTGGTGGGCCTGCTCGCCGGAGTGCTGGCGACGATCCTGTCCATCCTCATCGGCGTGACGGCCGGCTACATCGGCGGGGCGGCCGACGAGGGCCTGTCGGCAGTCTCCAACGTGTTCCTGGTCATCCCCGCGCTGCCGCTGATCATCATCGTGACGTCGATCGTCGAGCAGGCCAGCGACACGCTCGTGGCGCTCATCATCGGCCTCACCTCGTGGGCCTGGGGGGCGCGGGTGCTGCGCGCCCAGACGCTGTCGCTGCGGCGCCGTGACTACGTCGAGGCGGCCCGGGCCACCGGCGAGCGGACCTGGCGCATCATCCTGTTCGAGATCCTGCCCAACCTCACCGCGATCATCGCGTCCGGCTTCGTCGGCACGGTCATCTTCGCGGTCATGTCGGAGATCACGCTGGCCTTCATCGGCATCTCGTCGATCTCGTCGTGGAACTGGGGCACCATCCTGTTCTGGGCGCAGGGCCAGCAGGCCCTCGCGCAGGGCGCCTGGTGGTGGTTCGTCCCGGCCGGGCTGGCCATCGCGCTGCTCGGCACCGCCCTCGCCCTGATCAACTTCGGCATCGACGAGTTCGTCAGCCCCCGGCTGCGCAGCGCCGGCAAGACCCGGATCCGCACCGCCGACGGTCGCAGCGTGCGGATGCGGGTCGGCTTCACCCCCGTGCTGGCCCCGACCCCGCGTACGGTGCCGGTCCCCCGAGAGGAGGTCACACCGTGAGCGCGAGGAGTGCAGCGAAGCGGAGCCCCGCAGTCGCGAACGAAGGGAGGCTCAAGTGAGTGATCCGGTGCTGGAGATCCGCGGGCTGCGGGTCGACTACGGACTCGGTGACGCGGCGGTGCACGCCGTACGCGATGTGGACCTGACCCTGCACCGCGGCGAGGTGCTGGGGCTGGCCGGCGAGAGCGGCAGCGGCAAGTCCACCCTGGCGTACGGGCTGACCCGGCTGCTGCCGCCGCCCGGCGTGGTCAGCGGCGGCCAGGTGATCTACCACCCGACCGACGGCCCGCCGGTCGACGTGCTGACCCTCAGCCCCGCGCAGCTGCGCAGGTTCCGCTGGGCGGAGACCTCGATCGTCTTCCAGGGCGCGATGAACTCGCTCAACCCGGTGCACAAGGTCTCCACCCAGCTGCTCGACGTGATCAAGGCGCACGACCCGACGAGCACGGCGGCGGGCCGGCTGGCCCGGGCCCGGGACCTGCTCCGCCTGGTCGGCATCGCCGCGGACCGGCTGGACAGCTACCCGCACCAGCTCTCCGGCGGCATGCGGCAGCGCGTGATGATCGCCATGGCGCTGGCGCTGGAGCCGCAGGTGGTCATCATGGACGAGCCGACCACCGCGCTGGACGTGGTGATGCAGCGGCAGATCCTCGGCCAGCTCGCCGAGCTGCGGGAGCGCCTCGGCTTCGCGGTGCTGTTCATCACCCACGACCTGTCGCTGCTGGTCGAGTTCTCCGACCGGATCGCCATCATGTACGGCGGCCGGATCGTCGAGGAGGCGCCCGCCGCCCAGCTGTACCGGCACGCGCTGCACCCGTACACCGAGGGGTTGCTGCACTCCTTCCCGGCGCTGCGCGGACCGCGCCGGGAGCTGACCGGCATCCCCGGCTCCCCGCCGGACCTGCGGGCCATGCCGGAGGGCTGCGCGTTCCACCCGCGCTGTCCGAAAGCGTTCGACCCGTGCGACAAGAAGGTGCCGGCACTGGGCGCCGCCGAACCGGGCCGGGACGTCGCCTGCTGGCTGCACCCGGTCGCCGCCGCGGCCCCCCGCTGACCCCCGCTCCCCGTCCGACCGAACGACCCGCTACCGCGAGGAGAACCATGGACACCGACCTCACCCGCTCCACCGCCACCGACGGCTCCAGGTCGTCGCGCGGCGACAGACGCGCCGAGCTGGAGTCGTCGCACGGGCAGGCCGACCCGATCGACACCCTTCCGCCGGCCTTCCGGTGGGGGGTGGCGACCTCGTCGTACCAGATCGAGGGTGCGGTGGCCGAGGACGGCCGGACGCCGTCGATCTGGGACACCTTCTGCCGCGTGCCGGGCGCGGTGGCCAACGGCGACCACGGCGACGTGGCCTGCGACCACTACCACCGGATGCCGCAGGACGTGGCGCTCATCGCGGACCTGGGTCTGGACACCTACCGGTTCTCGGTGGCCTGGCCGCGGGTGCAGCCGGGCGGGCGCGGGCCGGCGAACCCGGCCGGGCTGGCCTTCTACGACCGCCTGGTGGACAAGCTGCTCGGCCGCGGGATCGACCCGTGGGTGACGCTCTACCACTGGGACCTGCCGCAGGAGCTGGAGGACGCGGGCGGCTGGCCGAACCGGGACACCGCCCACCGCTTCGCCGACTACGCGGAGCTGGTCTTCGCCGCCCTCGGCGACCGGGTGAAGACCTGGACCACGCTGAACGAGCCGTGGTGCTCGGCGATGCTCGGGTACGCGTACGGGCTGCACGCGCCGGGCAGGCGGGACCTGGGCGCCGGGATCGCCGCCGCGCACCACCTGCTGCTCGGGCACGGGCTGGCGACGCAGCGGCTGCGCGCGGCGGCGGGCAGCCCGATCGAGCTGGGCATCACCCTGAACATGGCGACCGCCGACCCGGCCACCGACAGCCCCGCCGACCGGGACGCCGCCCGGGCGGCGGACGGCCTGGGCAACCGGATCTACCTGGACCCGCTCTTCCGCGGCCGGTATCCGGAGGACGTGGTGGCCGACCTGGCCGCCGAGGGGGTGCGCATCCCGGTCGAGGACGGTGACCTGGAGGTCATCTCGTCCCCGATCGACGTGCTCGGAGTGAACTACTACTTCGGGCAGGCGCACTCCGGGGTGGACGAGCAGGGCCGGGATCGCGACGACGACGGCCGGCCGGTGCGCCGGGTGATCCGCCGGGACCTGCCGCGCACCGCGATGGACTGGGAGATCGTGCCGGACTCCTTCACCGAGCTGCTGGTCCGGCTGCACCGGGACTACCCGGGCGTGCCCATGGTGATCACGGAGAACGGGGCGGCCTTCGACGACAAGCCGGACGCCGACGGGTTCGTGGCCGACGACGACCGGGTGGCGTACCTGACCGAGCACCTGCGGGCGGTGGCCCGGGCCCGGCAGGCCGGTGCGGACGTGCGCGGCTACTTCGCCTGGTCGCTGCTGGACAACTTCGAGTGGGCGTACGGCTACGACAAGCGGTTCGGCATCGTCCGGGTGGACTACGACACCCAGCGGCGCACGCCCAAGCGCAGCGCGCTCTGGTACCGCGACACCATCCGGCGGGTGCGCGGGGATAGCTGACCCGGCCGCTCGGGGCGGCCGCGCGGGATCCTCCCGGGCGGCTGCCCCGCCGCGCCCGGACACCCACGTCGGGCGCTTTTTTCACGTCTTGACATAAGCAGGTGCGAGGGGTTTTCTCATTTACGGATGTTGATTTATCCGGAAGGAGCATCCGTGTCCCCCACCACCGTTCCCCGCCTCGCCGGCCGCGCCGCCCTCGCGCTCTGCCTCACGGCCGGTACGCTCGCCCTCGCACCGCCACCCGCCGCGCAGGCCGCCGGCGAGACGGTCAACCTCTGGCTGACCACCACCTCCGACTCCGGCGGACGAACCGTCGCCCGGGGCCTGCAACAGCAGAGCCCGCTGAGCTTCGCCGCCACCAGCCCCGCCGCCACGCACACCATCACCGTCGACGAGAACACCCGCTACCAGCCCTTCGAGGGCGCCGGGGCGTCCATCACCGACACCACGGCGTACCTGCTGCGCGGCGGGCCGGTGAGCGCGGCAACCCGGGACGACGTGATGCGCAAGCTGTTCAGCCCCACCGACGGCATCGGCCTGTCGTACGTGCGCAACCCGATCGGCGCCTCCGACCTGTCCCGGCCCGGCAACGTCTCGCTCGACGACACCTGCTGCGACCTGAGCGACTTCGGCGCCAACGGCTACGACACCAACGTGGAACTGCTCACCGCGCAGGCCCGGCAGCTCAACCCGGCGCTGCGGGTGATGGTGGTGCCCTGGAGCGCGCCCGGCTGGATGAAGGACAACGGCCGGATGGACCAGATGGGCTGGCTCAAGTGGGAGTACTACGCCACCTACGCCCAGTACTTCGTCAAGACCATCCAGGCGTACGCGGCCCGGGGCGTGAAGGTCGACTACCTCTCGGTGCAGAACGAGCCGAACTGCTGCCAGGCCGGCAACCCCACCGCCATGGACTACCCGGGGATGAGCTGGAACTCCTCCGGCCTGGTCGAGCTGACCAAGAACTTCGTCTACCCGGCATTCCGTGCCGCCGGCATCACCACCAAGGTGCTCGTGCACGACTGGAACTACGGCGACTACGGCACCATCGGCTCCGGGCTGCTCGCCGACAGCGCGGTCCGCACCGACCCGCTCTTCGGCGGCATCGCCTGGCACGGCTACTGGGGTGACCCGGCGGTCGGCAGCCAGGTGCACGGCCAGTACCCGGCGGTGCCGCAGTTCAGCACCGAGCACTCCGGCGGCACCTGGATCACCAACCAGCACAACGAGGACATGGCCGATATCGTGAACTACGCCCGGAACTGGAGCCGGAGCGTGGTGAAGTGGAGCCTCGCGGTCAACCAGTTCATGGGCCCGCACAACGGCGGCTGCGGCACCTGCACCGGCCTGATCACCGTCCAGGAGGGCGGCGCCCGCGCCGGCCAGGTCGACTACACGATCGAGTACTACACCACGGGGCACCTGACCAAGTTCGTCCGGCCGGGGGCGGTGCGGATCGACTCCACCGCCAACGGCACCGTGCAGAACGTCGCGTACCGCAACCCGGACGGGTCCAAGGCGCTGCTCGCGCACAACGGCGGCACCTCCGCGCAGTCCGTGAAGGTGGTCTGGGGCGGGCAGTCGTTCACCTACACCCTGCCGGCCCGCACCACCGCCACATTCACCTGGTCCGGCACCCAGTCCGGTGGCGGCGGCACGCCGACCGGCGCGATCACCGGCATCGGCGGCAAGTGCCTCGACGTCACCGACAACTCCAGCGCCGACGGCACGCCGGCGCAGATCTGGAGCTGCACCGGCGGGGCGAACCAGCAGTGGACCCGGGCCGCCGACGGCACCCTCCGCTCGCTGGGCAAGTGCCTCGACGTGGCCGGGGGCGGCACCGCCGACGGCACCAGGGTGCAGCTGTGGACCTGCAACGGCAGCGCCGCCCAGCGGTGGACCTGGACGGCCGGGCGGGACCTGGTGAACCCCCAGGCGAACAAGTGCCTGGACGTCATCGGCAACACCTCCGCCGACGGCACGAAGACGCAGATCTGGACCTGCACCGGCGGGGCCAACCAGAAGTGGACGCTCCCGTCCTGAGCCGGCGGGCTGTGCTCCCGCTTCTACACCGACCGCTCGGACTGCGCGGCCGGGTCGACGCCGCGTGCGGCGGTGCGGGT
>NZ_JBEZZJ010000023.1:0-93505 GCF_040639095.1 Micromonospora sp. NPDC023966
ACGTCCTGTTCGCCATGCTCCGCGACAAGAACCCCTACCAACCCCGCCCCACAGCACCGATCGCCGCTTGACGAAACCCATAGGGACACCCCCCCCCACGGCCGGCAGCCTCCGATCGGTCCGGCCGTCCGCGGCACGGACGGCCGGACCGGAAGCCGGTCAGCTCAGCAGCTCGCGGACGCGCGGGATGACCTCGGTGCCGTAGAGCTCGATGGCGGTCATCAGGGCCCCGTGCGAGAGGCCGCCCATGCCGTACTTCATCTCGAAGCGGTTCGCGCCGAGCATGGGCAGGTTCGCGGCGATCTTCCGCGCGACGGTCTCGGGCGATCCGACGTAGAGCGCACCGTCCGGCCCGACCTCCCGCAGGAAGGTCTCCCGGGTCGGCACGGCGAATCCGCGGGTCCGGGCCACCCGGCGGATGACCTGCTGGTAGCGCGGGAAGAACTCCTCGCGGGCCTGCTCGTCGGTGGCGGCGACATGCCCGGGCGAGTGCACGCCGATCGGCAGTGGGTCCTTGCCGAGCTGCGTGAGCGCCTGGTGGAAGAGGCGGGAGAAGGGCGCGAAACGGGCCGGCGACCCGCCGATGATCGCGAGCATCAGGGAGTAGTCGTACCGGGCGGCGCGGATCACCGACTGTGGGTTGCCGCCGACGCCGATCCAGGCCGGGAAGGGTCCGGACTCGGTGTGCGGCACGACGTCCTGCTCGTGCAGCGGCGCGCGCATGGTGCCCTTCCAGGTGACCGGCCCGCCCTTGAGCAGCTCGGCGAAGAGCTGCGCCTTCTCCTCGAAGAGCTGCTCGTAGTCGGCCAGGTCGTAGCCGAACAGCGGGAACGAGTCGATGCTCGACCCACGGCCGAGGATCACCTCCGCCCGGCCGCCGGAGACCGCGTTCAGGGTGGAGTAGCGCTGGAAGACCCGCACCGGGTCGTCGGAGCTGAGCACCGTGACCGCCGAGCCGAGGCGGATCCGGGTGGTGCGGGCGGCGATCGCGCCGAGCACCACGTCGGCGGCGGAGAGCGGGAAGTCGTCGGTGTGGTGCTCACCGATGCCGAAGAAGTCCACGCCGACCTGGTCGGCGAGGACACCCTGCTCGACGATGTCGCGGATGGTCCGGGCGTGCGAGACCGGGCGGTCGTCGGCGTCGTGGGTGACGTCGCCGAACGTGTCCAGGCCGAGCACGAGGGGAAAGGAAGTCACGATGAGCCTCTGTCTCTGTGGTGGAAGCGGGAGCGGCTAGCCGGCCAGCGCCCGCGCGAACTCGGTCCTGCGCAGCGACACCCCGAAGACCGGGCCGCCGGGTTGGAGCAGACGGCCGGCGCGCAGGCTGTCGAGCCGGACGGCGTCGTAGCCGATGCGCTCGATCAGGTCCGCCACGGTGCGCACGGCGGCGCCGTCGTCACCGGCCACGCCCAGCGCGCGGCGGTCCGGCGCGCCCGGCGCGCGGCGGTCGTCCTCCAGCTCGTGGTAGCCGATGTGGTTCAGCGTCTTCACGACGGTCGAGCGGGCGAGCCGACGCTGGACGATCTCGCTGCTGCCGTACCGGGGATCGTCGAACATCCCCTGGACGCCGTCGACGGGCGGCCAGTAGTTCATCGTGTCCACCACGAGCCGGTCGGCGAGCAGCGCGGGGTCGAGGCTCGGGAACCGGTGCAGCGGTATCGCCAGCACCACGATCTCCGCGTCCTCGACGGCGTCGGCCGCCCAGCGGGCCTCGGCCCCGGGGGCCAGCACGTCGGCGATCAGCGCGATGTTCGCGGGGTCGCCGGAGGCCGCGATCGTCACCGGATAACCGGCGGCCATCGCGACCCGGGCGATCACCGGCCCGGTGTGCCCGGCGCCGAGCACGGCGAGCCGCGGCCGGGACGACAGGTTCGCCGTCGCGGCCCGAGCGGGACCCGCCGTCGCGAGATCGTCGTCACTCATGCCTGCCACCTCATTTCCTTGACCGCTCAAGCATATCTCCTATGCTTGACCGGTCAAGGAAGTCCCGATCACACTCTCGGGGGCGTGATGACGGTGGAGACGCGCGGTGGGCACCCGGTCGTGATCGGAGTCGACAGCTTCGGCGAGATGACACTGGGGCCGGACGGCCGGCTGCTGAGCCAGCCGCAGAACATCCGCGAACTGGTCGCGGAGGGGGTGCTCGCGGAGGAGTCGGGACTCGACTTCTTCGGGCTGGGCGAGCACCACATCGAGGAGATGCCGCTGTCCGCGCCCGACCTGGTGCTGGCCGCGATCTCCGCGCGTACCTCGCGGATCCGGCTGGGGTCCGCGGTGACGGTGCTCAGCTCGGACGACCCGGTCCGCGTCTTCCAGCGGTACGCGACCCTGGACGCCCTCTCCGCCGGCCGGGCCGAGGTGATCCTGGGCCGCGGCTCCAGCACCGAGTCGTTCCCGTTGTTCGGGTTCGACCTGGCCGACTACGACCGGCTGTTCGAGGAGAAGCTGGAGCTGTTCGCGCGGTTGCGCGCGGAGGAACCGGTCACCTGGTCCGGGACCACCCGGGCCGCCCTGCCGGGCCTGCAGGTCTTTCCGCGTACCGCCGGCGGCGCGCTGCCGACCTGGGTGGGCGTCGGCGGCAACCCGGCCTCCGTCGTGCGTGCCGCGCGGCACGGGTTCGGGCTGATGCTCGCGATCATCGGCGGCAATCCGGCCCGCTTCGCCCGGCTCTCCACGCTCTACCGGGCGGCCACCGACCAGGCGGGCCGCGCGCCCCTGCCGATCGGGGTGCATTCGCCCGGCCACGTCGCGGCGACCGATGCGCAGGCGCGGGAGGAGTACTGGCCCACCTACCGGACGTTCATGCTGGACGCCCGCCGGCAGCGCGGCTTCCCGGAGATCACCCGCGACTACTTCGAGCACGAGGTCGAGTACGGCTCGCTCTACGTCGGCTCGCCGGACACCGTCGCCCGGCGCATCGTCCGGACCATGACCGCGCTCGACGCCACCCGCTTCGACGTGAAGTACGGCATGGGGCCGATGCCGCACGCCGTGCTCATGAAGCACCTCCGCCTGCTTGGCACCGAGGTCGCGCCACGGGTGCGCGAGCAGCTCGCCGCCGGCTGACCGTCACCGGTCGCCGGGGACCACCAGGCCGGACTCGTACGCCACGGCCGCGCGTGGAGCCGCCCTGCCCTCAGGAGCGCCAAAAAGTTTTGTTCGGTTCCTACAACGGGCGCCGCTCAGGGTTCGGCGGTTACGACATGGCGCCGCAGGCCGGCAGACGGAAAGGTGATCACTGCCGGGGGCCGTCGCCTCGCGGCGCGTACACGTGGGTCCAACGGAGGGGTCGGTCGGGTGTTCAGCCGTATCGCCATCGTCAACCGTGGGGAGGCCGCGATGCGGCTCATCCACGCCGTCCGGGAGCTGGCCGCGGAGACCGGGACCCGGATCGAGACCGTCGCCCTGCACACCGACGTCGACCGCGACGCCACGTTCGTGCGTGAGGCGGACCTCGCCTACGATCTCGGTCCCGCGTCCGCGCGCCCGTACCTGAACCTGACGACGCTGGAGCGCGCGCTGGTGGAGACCCGGGCCGACGCCGCCTGGGTCGGCTGGGGCTTCGTCGCCGAGGACCCGGCCTTCGCCGAGCTCTGCGAGAAGGTCGGGGTCACCTTCGTCGGGCCGAGCCCGGAGGCCATGCGCCAGCTCGGCGACAAGATCGGCGCGAAGTTGATCGCCGAGGAGGTCGGCGTGCCGGTCGCGCCGTGGAGCCGCGGCGCCGTCGAGACCCTGGACGCCGCCCTGGCGGCGGCGGCCGAGATCGGCTACCCGCTGATGCTGAAGGCCACCGCCGGCGGGGGCGGCCGCGGCATCCGCGTGATCACCAACGAGGCCGAGCTCGCCGACGCCTACGAGCGCACCAGCCAGGAGGCCGCGCGGGCGTTCGGCAGCGGCGTCGTCTTCCTGGAGCGCCTGGTCACCGGCGCCCGGCACGTCGAGGTCCAGGTGATCGCCGACGGCCAGGGCACCGCGTGGGCGCTGGGCGTCCGGGACTGCTCGGTGCAGCGGCGCAACCAGAAGGTGATCGAGGAGTCGGCGTCGCCGGTGCTCAGCCCGGCGCAGGCCGCCGAACTGAAGACGTCGGCCGAACGGCTGGCCGTCGCGGTCGGCTACCGCGGCGCGGCGACCGTCGAGTTCCTCTACCACCCCGGCGACCGACTGTTCGCGTTCCTGGAGGTCAACACCCGCCTCCAGGTGGAACACCCGATCACCGAGTCGACCACCGGGTTCGACCTGGTCAAGGCCCAGCTGCACGTGGCCTCCGGCGGGCGGCTGGAGGGCCAGCCGCCGGTGGAACGCGGCCACGCCATCGAGGCCCGGTTGAACGCCGAGGACCCCGACCGCGACTTCGCGCCCTCCCCGGGCCGGATCGCCCGGCTGGACCTGCCCGCCGGGCCGGGCATCCGCGTGGACACCGGCGTCAGCGAGGGTGACACCATCCCCGCCGACTTCGACTCGATGATCGCGAAGATCATCGCCTACGGCCGCGACCGCGACGAGGCACTCGGCCGGCTGCGCCGGGCGATGGCCAACACCACGGTGATCATCGAGGGCGGCGCGACCAACAAGAGCTTCGTGCTCGACCTGCTCGACCAGCCCGAGGTGATCGACGCCAGCGCGGACACCGGCTGGATCGACCGCGTCCGCGGCGAGGGCCGGCTCGTCGCGCACCGGCACTCCGCCGTCGCGCTGGCGGCCGCCGCCATCGAGGCGTACGAGGAGGAGGAGCGCGTCGAGCGGCAGCGGCTGCTGTCGACGGCGTTCGGCGGCCGCCCGCAGGTGCAGCACAAGAGCGGCCGGCCGCTGGACCTCAAGCTGCGCGGCGTCGGCTACCGGATGCGCGTGGCGCGGATCGGCGCGCACCGGTTCCGCGTCGGCATCGAGGCGGGCGCCGACGTGCGCACCGCCGACGTCGAGCTGGACCGCTTCGACCGGCACATTGGGCAGATCGCCGTCAACGGCGTCCGGTACCGCCTGCTCACCGACACGTACGGGCCGATCCACCTGGTCGAGGTGGACGGCGTGACGCACCGGGTCAGCCGGGACGAGGGCGGTGTCCTCCGTTCCCCCATGCCCGCGCTGGTCGTCGCCACGCCGCTGGCGGTCGGCGCCGAGGTCGAGGCGGGCGCACCGGTGCTGGTGCTGGAGGCCATGAAAATGGAGACGGTGCTGCGGGCGCCGTTCCGGGCCCGGCTGAAGGAATGCGCCGTCTCCGTGGGCAGCCAGGTGGAGGCCGGCGCACCGTTGCTGCGGCTGGAGCCGCTCGCCGACGCGGGCGCCGAGACCGTCGACGACCCGGCCGCGGCCACCGTCGAGCTGGACCTGCCCGCCGAGGCCGTGGAGCTCCCGGCGCGGCAGCGCGCCACGCGCGGCCACGAGGACCTGCGCAGCCTGCTGCTCGGCTTCGACGTGGACCCGCACGACGACCGCCGGGTGATCGACGCCTACCTCGCCGCACGCCGGGCGGCCACCGAGGACGGCCACCGGCCGCTGGCCGAGGAGCTCGAACTCGTCAACGTCTTCGCCGACCTCGCCGAGCTGAGCCGGAACCGGCCGACGGGCGAGGACGGCGACGGCCACGTCCCCAGCGCGCGCGAGTACTTCCACACCTACCTGCAGAGCCTGGACATCGAGCGGGCCGGGCTGCCGGCGGCGTTCCAGGCCAAGCTCGCCAAGGCGCTCGGCCACTACGGGGTCACCGACCTGGAGCGCTCCCCCGCGCTGGAAGCCGCCGTGTTCCGGATCTTCCTGGCCCAGCAACGCGCGGCCGCCGACGCCACGGTCATCGCGACGCTGCTGCGCTCGTGGCTGCGGGAGCCGCCGCCGGACGAGACGCTGCGCGAGCCCGCGGGCCTCGCGCTGGAGCGGCTGGTGGCCGCCACGCAGGTCCGCTTCCCGGTGGTCGCCGACCTGGCGCGCGGCGTGGTGTTCGCCTGGTTCGCCCAGCCGCTGCTGCGCCGCAACCGCGCCCGCGTCTACGCCGAGGTCCGCAAGCACCTGCGCCACCTGGACGCCCACCCGGACGCGCCGGACCGCGCCGAGCGCGTCGCGGAGATGGTGCGCAGCACCGAGCCGTTGGTGCGGCTGCTCGGCCAGCGGCTGGTGCGCGACCACCTCGACAACGCGGTCATGCTGGAGGTGCTGACCCGGCGGTACTACGGCAACAAGGGGCTCACCGGCGTCCGCAACCACGAGGTCGCGGGCTGCACGTTCGTGGTCGCCGAGCGCGCGGACTCGAGCGTGGTCTCCGCCGCGGTGCGCTTCGACGCCCTCGGCGACGCGCTGCGCGGGCTCGCGGAACTGGCGAGCGGCGCGGAGGCGATCGACGCCGACATCTACCTCGCGTGGGAGGACCAGCCGGAGGACTTCGACGCGATGGCGGCCGCGCTGCACGAGGCGGTCAACGCGCAGCCGCTGCCGCACCAGGTCCGCCGGGTCACCACCACCGTCGCGGGGCGCGCCGGCGCGGTGATGCACCACCACTTCACCTTCCGCCCGTCGGATTCGGGGATGAGAGAGGAGCGGCTGATCCGCGGCCTGCACCCGTACATCGCGCAGCGGATGCAGTTGGAGCGGCTGCGCAAGTTCGACCTGACCCGGCTGCCGTCGTCGGACGAGGAGGTCTACCTCTTCCAGTGCGTGGCGCGGGAGAACCCGTCGGACGAGCGCCTCGTCGCGTTCGCGCAGGTGCGCGACCTGACCGCGCTGCGCGAGCAGGACGGGCGGCTGGTCGCGCTGCCGACGACCGAGGACACGGTCGCCGCCTGCCTCGACTCGATCCGCCGCGCGCAGTCGCGGCGACCGGCGAAGGCGCGCTTCCAGACCAACCGCATCGTGATCTACGTCTGGCCGCCGAGCGAGCTGACCCGCGAGGAGATGGAGATGATCGCCGGGCGGGTGCGCCCGACGACGGCGGGGGCCGACCTGGAGGAGATCCTGTTCATCGCGCGGCAGCGCGACCGGCGGACCGGCGAGCTGACCAAGATCGCCGTGCGGATCTCGTTCAACGCCACCGGCGGCGCCGAGCTGAGCGTCGGCGAGCCGCCGGTCGAGTCGGTCGAGCCGCTGGACGACTACCGGCTGAAGGTGCTGCGCGCGAGCAGCCGCAACACCGTCTACCCCTACGAGCTGACCGGCCTGCTCGGCGACTTCGTCGAGCACGACCTCGACGACCGGCACGCGCTGGTGCCGGTCGACCGGCCCAGGGGGCGCAACACCGCGGCGATCGTCGCCGGTGTGGTGACCACGCCGACCCCGCGGCACCCGCAGGGCGTCACCCGGGTCGTGCTGCTCGGCGACCCCACGAAGTCGCTCGGCGCGCTGTCGGAGCCGGAGTGCCGCCGGGTGATCGCCGCGCTGGACCTGGCCGAGCGGATGGGGGTGCCGCTGGAGTGGTACGCGCTCTCCGCCGGCGCCCGGATCTCCATGACGTCGGGCACGGAGAACATGGACTGGGTGGCGGCCGCGCTCAAGCGGATCGTCGAGTTCACCCAGGACGGCGGCGAGATCAACATCGTGGTGGCGGGCATCAACGTCGGCGCGCAGCCGTACTGGAACGCCGAGGCGACGATGCTCATGCACACCAAGGGCGTCCTGGTGATGACGCCGGACTCGGCGATGGTGCTCACCGGCAAGCAGTCGCTCGACTTCTCCGGCGGCGTGTCGGCCGAGGACAACTTCGGCATCGGCGGCTACGACCGGGTGATGGGCCCGAACGGGCAGGCGCAGTACTGGGCGCCCGACCTCCCGGCGGCGCGCGACGTGCTGATGGCGCACTACGACCACACGTACGTGGCGCCCGGCGAGTCGGCGCCGCGTCGAGCGACGACGAGCGACCCGGTCGACCGGGACATCTCGGACTTCCCGCACGTCGTGGCCGGCAGCGACTTCACCACCGTCGGCGAGATCTTCTCGGCCGCGGCCAACCCGGACCGGAAGAAGCCGTTCGACATCCGGACCGTGATGCGGGCGCTCGCCGACCAGGACCACCCGGTGCTGGAGCGCTGGGCGGGCATGGCCGACGCGGAGACCGCGGTGGTGCAGGACGTGCATCTCGGCGGCATCCCGGTGTGCCTGCTCGGCATCGAGTCCCGGTCGGTGCCGCGGCGCGGCTTCCCGCCCACCGACGGCCCGGACACCTACACGGCGGGCACGCTGTTCCCCCGCTCGTCGAAGAAGGCCGCCCGGGCGATCAACGCGGCCAGCGGCAACCGGCCGCTGGTGGTGCTGGCGAACCTGTCGGGCTTCGACGGCTCGCCCGAGTCGATGCGCAAGCTGCAACTGGAGTACGGCGCCGAGATCGGCCGCGCCATCGTGAACTTCCGCGGGCCCATCGTGTTCTGCGTGATCTCGCGGTACCACGGCGGGGCGTTCGTGGTGTTCTCGAAGGCGCTGAACCCCAACATGACCGTGCTGGCGCTGGAGGGCTCGTTCGCCTCGGTGCTGGGCGGCGCGCCGGCCGCCGCGGTGGTCTTCTCCGGGGAGGTGAACGCCCGGACCGCGGCCGACCCGCGGGTGCGGGACCTGGAGGCCCGGGTGGCGGCCGCCTCCGGCGCCGACCGCGCCGCGCTGACCGCGGAACTGGACGAGCTGCGCTCGTCGGTCCGCGCCGAGAAGCTCGGCGAGGTGGCCACGGAGTTCGACCGGGTGCACAGCATCCAGCGCGCCGTCGAGGTCGGCTCCGTCGACGCCGTCGTCCGCGCGGCCGAACTGCGCCCGCGGGTCATCGAGGCCATCGAGGCACACTCGCGCTGACCGCCCGGCGCGGTCGGCGGCGAGCGCCCCGACCGCGCCGCGGTCGAGACTCAGGCGCATGACGAAGGAAGGGCCCCGGAGCGAACTCCGGGGCCCTTCCTTCGTGCGAGGGGATTACTTGGTGAGCGGGGCCAGCTTCGGGTCGTTGGCGTACGCCTCGGCCGCGTTGGCCTTGGTGACGGCCACCGGCGGAAGCAGGTAGGTGTCCACGACCTTGACGCCGTTGTTGTACGACTTGGTGTCGTTCACCTCAGGGTTGTTGCCGGCCTGCAGGGACTTCACCATGGCGATGGTCTGCTTGACCAGGTTCCGGGTGTCCTTGTTGATCGTCATGTACTGCTCGCCAGCCATGATCGACTTGACCGACTCGACCTCGGAGTCCTGGCCGGTGACGACCGGGATCGGCTTGCCGGCACCCTTGATCGACGTGATGATCGCGCGGGCCAGGGTGTCGTTCGGGGAGAGGACGCCGTCCAGCTCCTTGCTGCCGTAGGTCGAGGTCAGCAGCTGGTCCATGCGGGCCTGCGCACCCTCGGCCTTCCAGCCCTGGATGGCGGTCTGCTTGACCTCGGTCTGCTTCGAGGCGACGACCACGTTGCCCTTGTCGATCTCCGGCTTGAGCACGCTCATCGCGCCGTTGAAGAAGACACCGGCGTTGTTGTCGTCCGGCGAGCCGGAGAAGAGCTCGATGTTGTACGGGCCGTTCGGCTTCTTCGCCTTCATGCCGTCCAGCAGGGCCTGGCCCTGGAGCTGGCCGACCTTGAAGTTGTCGAACGCGACGTAGTAGTCGAGGTCCGGGGTGTTGGTGATCAGACGGTCGTACGCGATGACCTTCGCGCCGGCGGCGTGCGCCGCGGCGACCTGGGTCGACAGCTGCGCGGCGTCGGTGGCGCCGATGACGATGACCTTCGCACCCTTGGTCACCATGGCGGTGATCTGGGCCTGCTGGTCGGCGACCGTGGTCGACGCGCCGGCGTACTGGACGTCGCTCTTGAAGCCGGCCTCCTTGAGGCCGTTGGTGAACAGGTCACCGGCGAGGACCCAGTTCTCCGAGGTCTTCGACGGCAGGGCGACGCCGATCAGGGAGTCGGCCGCGAAGCCCTTGGTGTCGCCCTTGGCGCCGCCGGTGTCGCCGTCACGGCCGGAGCCGCAGGCGGTCGCGGTGAGGGCCAGCGCGGCGATGGCGCCGATGGCCATCGATTTGCCGAACAGTTTACGCATGGCTGGTGGTGCCCTTCTGGAGAGGTGATACGGGGTGTGAGGCGGGGTGACGCGTCAGCTCGGCACCGCGGTGCGGGCCGTTTCCCGTTCCGCGCCGGGCGGTGCCGTGGGCGGGGCGGGAGTGTCGCGGCGGAACGAGCGGGTGAGGCTCCCGATGACGGAGAACTTGCCCTGCTTCTTGTTGTAGACGTCGAGCGCGACGGCCAGCAGCAGCACCAGGCCCTTGATGATCTGGACCCGGTCGGTGCCGACGCCGAGCAGCTGCAGGCCGTTGTTGAGCACGGCCATGACCAGACCGCCGACGATCGAGCCGCTGATGGTGCCGATGCCGCCCGAGACGGCCGCGCCACCGATGAAGACCGCGGCGATCGCGTCCAACTCCCAGCCGTTGCCGTCCTGCGGACCGGAGGCCGCCGAACGGGCCACGAAGATCATGCCGGCCAGGGCGGCCAGGACGGCCATGTTCATCATGACGAAGAAGTTGACCCGCTTGAGCTTCACACCGGAGAGCTCCGCGGCCCGGGCGTTGCCGCCGACGGCGTAGATGTACCGGCCACCGGCGGTGTTGCGGGTGTAGAAGGAGTAGGCCAGCACCAGCGCCACGAGGATGATGCCGGAGACCGGGAAGCTCGTGCCGACCCGGCCGCTGGCGAAGCGCAGCGAGGCGAAGACGATCACACCGACCATGACGGCCATCCGGAGCACCGAGATCCACATCGGGGCCGGATCGGCGTCCATGTCCCGGCGGGTCTTGCGGGCCTGGAACTCCCGCCACACCACGGCCACGCAGGCGGCGAGGCCGAGCAGGAGCGTCAGGTTGTTGTAGCCGGTGTTCGGGCCGACCTCGGGCAGGAAGCCGGAGCCGATCACCCGGAAGCCCTCCGGCACGGAGATCGTGTTCGCGTTGCCGATGAACTGGTTGCCGCCCCGGAAGAGCAGCATGCCGGCCAGGGTGACGATGAACGCCGGCACCCCGATGTAGGCGACCCAGAAGCCCTGCCAGGCGCCGATGACCGCGCCGATCACCAGGCCGAACAGGATGGCGGCGGGCCACGGCAGCGACCACTCCGCCATCGACTTGGCCACCAGGATGCCGGTGAAGGCGGCGATCGAGCCGACCGAGAGGTCGATGTGCCCGGCGACGATCACCATCAGCATGCCGATGGCCAGGATGAGGATGTACGAGTTCTGGTTGAACAGCGCGATCAGGTTGTCCGATCGCAGGGTCAGGCCGTCCGTGAGGATCTGGAACAGGACGACGATCGCCACCAGGGTGAAGATCATCCCGAACTGGCGGGCGTTGGACGTGGTCCCTCCGAAGAGGTTCTTCTGCAGGTCCTTGATTCGGCTCATCGTGTCTGCATCTTCTTCGTCGAGGTCATCTGCTTCATGAGGGTTTCCGGGTCCGCGTCCTGCCGGGCGATCTCGCCGGTGATGGTGCCTTCGAACACGGTGTAGATGCGGTCGCAGAGCCCGATCAGCTCGGGCAGCTCCGAGGAGATGACGACGACGCCCTTCCCCTGGTCGGCGAGCCGCTGGATGATGCCGTAGATCTCGTACTTGGCGCCCACGTCGATGCCGCGGGTCGGCTCGTCGAGGATCAGGAGGTCCGGGTCCGTGAACATCCACTTGGCCAGGACGACCTTCTGCTGGTTGCCGCCCGAGAGCTTGGAGACGCCCTCGTCGACCGTCGGCGCCTTGGTGCGCAGCTCCCGGCGGTAGGACTCGGCCGCCTTGTACTCCAGGACCTCGTCCAGGACGCCGTGGCGCGAGATCTTCGACAGCTTGGCGGCGACCGTGGAGGTCTTGATGTCGTCGAGCAGGTTCAGGCCGATCGCCTTGCGGTCCTCGCTGACGTACGCGAGCCCGTGGGCGATCGCGTCCGCCACCGACTTCAGGACGATCTCCTTGCCGTCCTTGATGATCGTGCCCGACTCGTACACGCCGTAGGAGCGGCCGAAGACGCTCATCGCGAGTTCGGTGCGGCCCGCGCCCATCAGCCCGGCGAAGCCCACGATCTCGCCGCGGCGGACGACGAAGCTCTCGTTCTTGCAGACCTGCCGCTCGGCCGAGATCGGGTGCCGGACGTTCCAGTCCCGGACCTCGAAGAAGACCTCGCCGATCTTCGGCGTGTGGTCCGGGAACCGGCTGTGCAGCTCGCGACCGACCATGCCCCGCACGATCCGGTCCTCGTCGACGCCGTCGGCCTTGACGTTCAGCGTCTCGACGGTCCGGCCGTCACGCAGGATGGTGATCTGGTCGGCGATCGCCTCGATCTCGTTCAGCTTGTGCGAGATCATGATCGAGGTGACGCCCCGCGAGCGGAAGCCGCGCAGCAGGTCCAGCAGGTGCCGGGAGTCGGCCTCGTTGAGCGCGGCGGTCGGCTCGTCCAGGATGAGCAGCTTGACGTCCTTGGCGAACGCCTTGGCGATCTCCACCAGCTGCTGCTTGCCGACGCCGATGTCCTTTACCAGGGTGTCCGGGTCCTCCCGCAGGCCGACCCGGGCCATCAGGTCCAGCGCCCTCCGGTTCGCGGACTTCCAGTCGATCGCCCCCCGCTTGCGGGGCTCGTTGCCGAGGAAGATGTTCTCGGTGATCGACATGTCCGGGATGAGCGCGAGCTCCTGGTGGATGATCACGATCCCGGCGTTCTCGCTCGCCCGGATGTCCGAGAAGCGGGTCTCCGCGCCCTGGTAGATGATCTGGCCGTCGTAGCTGCCGTACGGGTAGACGCCGCTGAGCACCTTCATCAGCGTCGACTTGCCGGCGCCGTTCTCGCCCACGATCGCGTGGATCTCGCCGGCCCGGACCACCAGGTTGACGTCGGCCAGGGCCTTGACGCCGGGGAACTCCTTGGTGATGGAGCGCATCTCCAGGAGGACGGGCAGATCGCTCATCGCTCCCACCACCTTGCCAACGGCATGGCCGCCTCCGCGGGTTATGACCTTCGCTCACTTTTCGTTGTCGTGGGCAACCCAATCTCGTCAGGAGCCCTTCCGCAAGTGCCCAAGTCGCTCATTTGCGTAACAAGTCGGTAATATCGACCGCCACGCTGAGTGACCTTTGCGACGCTCCCCGGACTTGCCGGCGAGGGGCGGGGTGGTGCTACTGATCAACCCATGACATCGTTGACGCGCATCGTATAACGCTGTTTCGTGAGGCGTCTTCATGGCCCGGTCGGGCCCTGGTGAGGCGGTGTGGCCGGCCGGGGCGCGAGTGTCATAATTCCGGCCATGACCGTGGACCGGAAGGCTGGTCGACCGAGCCTGGCGCAGGTCGCGGCGCTGTCCGGGGTGTCGGTCAAGACGGCTTCCCGGGCACTCGCGGGCGAGCCCCGCGTGGCCGAGGACACCCGATCGCGGGTGCGCGACGCCGCCGACCAGCTCGGTTACCGGCTGAACGGGGTGGCCCGCGAGCTACGCCGGGGCGCGAGCACCTCCACGCTGGTCGGCCTGCTCATCGGCGACCTGGCGAACCCGTTCTACTCCCGGCTGGCGGGCGGCCTGGAGCGCGAGCTGCGCATGCGGGGCCTGCAACTGATCACCGCCAGCACCGACGAGGATCCGGAGTGGGAACGGCGACTCGCCGACGCGCTGCTGGAGCGGCGGGTCAGAGCGCTGGTGATCGCCTCGACCGCGACCGAGCACGCCCACTTCGCGGCCGAACACCGCCACGGCATCCCGTTCGTGTTCGTGGACCGGCCGCCGGTCGAGCTGGCGGCGGACACCGTCCTGCTGGACAACCACCACGGCGCCCGGCAGGCCGGAGCCCACCTGAGCGCGATCGGCCACCGGCGGATCGGAGTGGTGGGCGACCTGTCGCGACTGAGCACCCACCGTGACCGGCTGGACGGCTTCGCCGAGGCCATGCGCGTGGCCGGCGTGGCGAACTGGGCGGACTACCTGGTGGAGAACGCGCACGACGTCGCCACCGCCGAACGGGCGGTGCTCGGGTTGCTGCGCCGCACCCCCGCCCCGACCGCCCTGTTCACCATGAACAACCGGATCACCCTCGGCGCGCTGCGGGCCCTGCGCGGCCACCCCGCCCCGCCCGCTCTGGTCGGTTTCGACGAGGTGGATCTCGGCGACGTCCTGGGCGTGAGCGTCGTCGCGCACGACCCGGAGGAGATGGGGCGGCGGGCGGCGCGACTGCTGCTCGACCGGATCGACGGCGACCGCGGACCGGCCCGGCAGGTGGTGATCCCGACCCGCCTGCTGGCCCGCGGCTCCGGTGAACGGCCGCCGATCTCGACGGGACCGACCGGCTCCTAGCCCTCCGGCCGTAGCTCGTCGTGTCCGTCGGTGTGCGAGGCTTCGGACCGCCGCCCGCGCGCGCCTTCGAGCCGCGCCAGGAGCGAGAGCACGACGGCGGGGCCGTCGTCGGCACGGATCCGGCGGGCGACTTCGGTGGCGCGATCGCGACAGCTCGAAACCAGTCGTGCGGCAGTCCCTCCAGTCGTACCGTCGCACGTCTCGGCCGCCGCGCCCCCTCCTGAACCGTATTTCCCGGCCCGCTCCCCCATTGACACGGACCTCCCGGCGCTCTACACAGGACCATGACACTCGTCGATGACAACGATGTCATGCGGTGTCGTCCGCGCCTCAAAGGAGGACCGCCTCATGCTCCGATCAGGCCCGCCCCGTCTACTCACGCTGGTGGCCACCGCCGTCACCACCGCGTCCGCGCTCGTCGCGGTCGCCTCGCCCGCCGCAGCGGCGCCGCTCAACCTCACCCCGTACGTCAACCCGTTCATCGGCACCGACGACAGCAACGCGCCGAACCCCGTCGGCGGCGGCGCCGGCGGCAGTACCGTCCCCGGCCCGGTGCAGCCCTTCGGCATGGTGCAGCTGAGCCCGGACACCCCCACCGCCTCACCGTCCGGCTACCGCTTCAGTGACACCCAGATCGAGGAGTTCAGCCTCACCCACTTCAACGGCGCCGGCTGCCCCAACAACGAGGACCTCGGCATCCTGCCTGTCACCGGCGCGCTCGGCGCCTCGCCCGGCACCTCGTGGACGTCCTACCGCGCCAACCAGGACAAGGCGCAGGAACAGGCCGCTCCCGGCTTCTACCGGGCCGTGCTCAGCAACTACGGCAACACCCGGGTCGAGGCGTCGGCCACCCGACGCAGCGCCATCCTGCGCCTGAGCTATCCCGCGACCAGCACCGCCCGGGTGCTGGTCAACACCAGTCGCAGCGCCACCGGCAGCCGCGCCGGTTCGATCCAGATCAGCGGCTCCACGGTGACCGGCAGCGTCACCGGTGGCGGCTTCTGCGGCAACAGCAAGACCTACCAGATCTTCTACCGGATGGAGTTCGACCGCGCCCCGAGCGGCGTCGGCACCTGGCTCGGCGGCACCGTGACCGCCGGCTCCACGAGCGCCAGCGGCACCAACTCCGGCGGCTACCTGACCTTCGACACCACCAGCAACCCGGTGGTGCAGGTCAAGGTCGGCATCTCCTTCGTCAGCCAGGCCGGCGCGCAGGCCAACCTCGCCGCCGAACAGTCGGGCTTCGCCTTCGACACCGTCCGCGCGAACGCCGACGCCCAGTGGAACGCGATCCTCAACCGCGTGCAGGTCACCGGCGGCTCCGCCACCGACCTGCAGAAGTTCTACACCGCGCTGTACCGCGTGTTCATCAACCCCAACCTGGCCAACGACGTCGACGGGCGGTACCGCGGCTTCGACAACGTCATCCACACCGCCGACCATCCGGTCTACCAGAACTACTCCGGCTGGGACATCTACCGCTCGTGGGCGGCCCTGATCGCCTTCCTGGCGCCGGCCGAGGCGACCGACATCGCCCGGTCCATGGTGCTCGACGGCCAGCAGGGCGGCCTGCTGCCGAAGTGGTCGCACAACAACAACGAGGCGTTCGTGATGACCGGCGACCCCGGCCCGATCATCGTCGACAGCCTGTACCAGTTCGGCGTACGGAACTTCGACACCGCCGCGGCGCTGGCCCTGATGAAGAAGAGCTCCGCCGGAGGCACCACCCAGGGCAGCCCGATCCGCGGCCGGCAGAGCGGATACGTGCAGCGCCACTACATCGACGGCGACCCGTCCGACTCGCTGGAGTACTCCGCCAGCGACTTCGCGGTGGCCCAGTTCGCCCGGGCCCTGGGTGACACCGCCACGTACGACACCCACATCGCGCGAGCGCAGTGGTGGCGCAACACGTTCAACAGCGAATCGGGCTACGTCCACCCGCGCAACGCCGACGGCACCTGGCCGTGGCCGCTCGACCCGGCCAGCCAGTCGAACTACGTCGAGGGCAACGCCTCCCAGTACACCTGGATGGTTCCCTACAACTTCGCCGCCCTGATCGACCTGATGGGCGGGCGGCAGACCGCCGTCCAGCGGCTCGACCACCACTTCACCCAGACCAACGGCGGCCAGTCGCAGCCGTACTTCTACATCGGCAACGAGCCGGAGCACGGCGTCCCCTGGGCCTACCACTTCGCCGCGGCGCCCGCCGGCACCAGCGCCGCGGTCCGGCGGATCATGAACGAGTCGTTCACCACCGGTCCCGGCGGCCTGCCGGGCAACGACGACCTCGGCGCCACCTCCGCCTGGTACGTCTGGTCCGCCCTCGGCATGTACCCGCCCACCCCCGGCGCGGACACCCTCGCCCTGCACGGGCCGGTCTTCCCGTCGATCCTCGTCGACCGGCCGGCCGGCGACGTCCAGATCACCGCCGCCAACGCCGGCCAGGGCAACCAGTACGTGCAGAGCCTCTCCATCAACGGGACGGCCACCCAGCGCACCTGGCTGCGGTACGCCGACCTCGCGGGCGGCGCCACCCTGTCGTACGCGATGGGCGGCGCGCCGTCCGCGTGGGGCACGGACCCCGCCAACGTGCCGCCGTCCTTCACCGACGGGTCCACCCCACCCGCCCCCGCGCCGGAGCTGGGCCCGAACCTGGCCGCCGGCAAGCCGGCCAGCGGCTCGGCCGCGTGCAACACCGCCGAGGGCCCCGAGAAGGCGTTCGACGGCCGGCTCGGCAGCGCCAGCAAGTGGTGCTCACTCGCCGCGGGGACCAAGTTCCTCCAGGTCGACCTCGGCGCGAACCAGACCGTCCGCTCGGTCGTCGTCAAGCACGCCGGACTCGGCGGGGAGAACACCGGCTGGAACACCGGTGACTTCACCATCCAGACCAGCACCGACGGCAGCAGTTGGACGACCCGCGCCACGGTGTCCGGGAACCGCGCGAGCCGCACCTACCACCCCTTCCCGGCCGCGTCCGCCCGGTACGTCCGGCTCAGCATCACCACACCCACCAACAACGGCAACACCGCGGCCCGGATCGACGAGGTCGAGGTCTACGGCGGCAGCGGCCCGACGAACCTGGCGTTGAACCGGCCCGCCACCGCCGACTCGCAGTGCGCGAGCACGGAGGGGCCCGAGAAGGCGGTCAACGGCAGCACCTCCGGCGGCAACGCCGACAAGTGGTGCTCGGTCGGCACGAACAAGTTCCTTCGGGTCGACCTGGGCGCCGCCCACCGCATCCAGTCGGTCACCGTCCACCACGCCGCCGCCGGTGGCGAGGATGCCGCCTGGAACACCCGGGACTTCGACCTGCAGGTCTCGGCCGACGGGTCGACGTGGACGACCGTCGCCCAGGTCCGGGGCAACACGGCCGGCGTGAGCACCCATCCGATGTCCGTCGACGGCAGGTACGTGCTGGTCAAGGTCATCACCCCCACGCAGACCACCGACGCGGCCGCCCGCCTGTACGAGGTCGAGGTCTACGGCACCTGACGAGGCTCCCGCGCCGGACAGCGGCCGGAGGGCACCGGCCGCTGTCCGGCGGAAAAGGGTGTGCGGATCGAACCGCGGCCCCTCTACCCTGCCCGGCGTGACCCTGGACATCGTGAGCCTGGCGGAGCGCCCCGACCTGGCGCCGCTGCTCGACACCGGCTTCGACGGCGCCTGGCCGCAGTTCATGCTCTGGGACCCGATGGGCTCGGTCTACTACAGCGTCGCCCACGACCTCTACCCGGAGTTCGTATTCGCCGCCGTCGACCCGGCCGAGCCGGGCCGCGCCGTCGCCCGCGCGTACGCCGTGCCGCTGCGCTGGACGGAGGAGGAGCTACCCGACGGCGGCTGGGACCGGGTGATCCAGCGGGCCACCGTCAACCGGCTCACCGGCGCCACCCCGAACCTGGTCTCCGCGCTGGAGATCTACGTGCGGCCGGACCGGCGCGGCGGCGGGGTGTCCGGGCTGATGCTGGCGGCGATGCGCGAGGCGGTCGCCCGGCAGGGCTTCGACACGCTGGTCGCGCCGGTGCGGCCGAACGGCAAGGCCGCCGCCCCCGACCTGCCGATGACCGAGTACGCGGCGCGGGTCCGCCCCGACGGCCTGCCGGTCGACCCGTGGCTGCGCGTGCACGTGCGGGCCGGCGGGGTGATCGAACGGGTCGCGCCCCGGTCGATGGCGATCACCGGCACCCTCGCCGACTGGCGGCGGTGGACCGGCCTACCGTTCGACAGCAGCGGCCCGGTGCGGGTGCCGGGCGCGCTGGCGCCGGTGCTGGTCGACGTGGCGCACGACCACGCCGCCTACGTCGAGCCGAACGTCTGGGTGCGGCACCGGCTGTAGCGCCGGGCGGTCAGGCCGGCCAGGCGTGACCGATCCCTTCGAGCAGCAGGACGACGCCCTCGGTGGCCGCCTCCCGGTCCCGGGAGATCTCCCGGTATTCCGGCGAGGTCGACCAGCGCTCGAAGTCCTCCCGGCTGTCGAAGGACATGAGCACGGCCTTCTCGTGCGGCCAGCTCCCCTCCACCACCAGCGGGGACGCGTCGGCGGCGAGCAGCCGGCCGCCGTGCCGCCCCAGGACGGGCAGGAAGGCGGCGACGTACCGGTCGTAGCGCTGCTGGTCGTGGACGGTGATCTGCGCGAGGGCGTAGACGGTCACCGTCCCAGGCTATCGACCCGCACGAGCCCCCGTTGTCCCCCGCAGCGGAGGGCGGCCTCCTACCGGCCGACCGTGCGGACGGTGAAGTTCCGGAACGAGCCGACGGCGCCCTGGTCGAAGGCGCGCTCCGCAGGCGGGATGGAGACGCTGTAGGGCGCGTACCGGGGGTCGCAGACGCCCGGCCCGGCAGCGTCCGGCGGGGTGCAGCCGTACTGGAACGGGAACGCGTCGAGCAGGCTGAACAGGCCGTGTCCCAGGGAGAACGACCGGATCTTCCCGGCCAGCGGTTCGCCGCCGCCGAGGGACGGATAGATGCCGGTGTACGGGACGCCCTGCCGGTCCAGCGGCACGCCGACCTCGCCGACCCGCGCGATCACAGCACCGTCCAGCAGGTACGTCACGCTGGCGTGCCCGCCGGCCTGCCGGTAACGGATTGCCGCCCGGTGCGGCACGCCCGGCGTGATCGGCACTTCCCGGATGATCTGCGTGTACGCCTTGTCCAGGCCGACCTCGGTGGCGCCCGGGCAGTCCGGGTCGGTGGTGTTCCCGGTGACCGTGCTGGGCAGCCGCTCGATCAGCGGGAAGGCGCGGGTGCCGGAGACGAACCAGTCGAAGAGTTGCCCGGTGCAGAAGTCGATCATATTGAGTACGACCGCCGCCTGCTGCCCCTCCAGCACCGGACTGACGTAGGGGCGCGCGGTCGGGTCGGCGACGGCGGCGGAGCCGGGCGGGCCGTACCGGCCGTGCACCACGTGCCCGCCGGTCGCGCCGGGAGTGCGCGCGGTGATGTCCACGGCGAACTCGACCAACCCCTGCCGAGGGGCCGGGAAGGTCCGGTTGCTGACGGCCATGTACTTGAGGTGGTCGTAGACGCTGAAGTCCACACCGGTCTTGAACGGCACGTCGCTGACGGTCAGCACCCCGTCGGCGATGCCGCGGGTCGCCCCGTCCAGCGGGCCGTAGATGTTCGACCATTTCCGCTCGTACTCGGCCAGGTCCACCGAGTCGTAGCGCACCACGCTCGGCCGCGACCCGGGCGCCGCCACGGCGGGCGGCGACGCCGACCCGGAACCTCCGACCACGACCACGACCACGACCACGACCGTCGCCGCGCCCAGCGCCCGGCGGAGCCTTTCCTGTCTGCGCACGTCGCCCTCCCTGCTGCGGTGACGGTGGCCGCGCCGGTCCGCTCGGTCCACCTCGGACCATCGTCGGAGATGACTGCCGGCGGGACATCCACCGCACGGCGCGGCGCTGCGGCCCGGACGGCGGGCCACCCCGCCGGGGCGGCGCCGAGAGGGCGACACCGGGCTCCGCCATCGTGGACCGTCGGGCAGGGACCGCTGCGGCACGGGAACTGTCAAATGCCCGAACCGCCCTGGCCATATCGCCTCTGACCTGCGGATACTTGGCGAAGAGGGCAGCGGCCGAGCTGCGCCGGTTGGGGGGCAGTCACCATGATCGACCAGGAGACCCAGCCCGAGGGCACGCCCGACACTTCCGCCCCGCCGCCGCCCGGCGGGAACGGCGGGAACGGCGGGAACGGCGGGAACGGCGGGTCCACCGTGCCCGCCGCCGTGTGGCAGGTGCGGGTGCGCACCAAGCTCGACGACCTCCACCAGCAGCTGAGCGGCATCGAGTCCCGCACCGGCGCGATCGCCGCCCGGGTCGCCGCGCTGCGCGGCCAGCTGTCCGGCGTGGAGTCCGTGCTCGGCCGCAGCGGGGTGGTCGAGTGGCTGCGCGGCGGCAACCTGGAGTACGCCTGGCAGACGATCCACTCGGTGGAGCGCGCCATGGTGGAGCTGCGTACGCCGGAGGAGCTGCTCGGCCTGCTGCCGGCGTACCAGGGCGCGGCCGCCCAGTTCCTGAAGGCCGACGACAAGGTGCTGACCGACTTCGACGCGTCGGCCGACGCCGCGGCGCCGGCGCGGTTCCAGGCCAAGGTGCAGGCGCTGCTGCTGCGCTACCACGCGGCGTCGGACGAGTTCCACGAGTCGGTGCGCCGGTTGCGCAACCGGATGCTGGGGCTGTCGGTCTTCGCGCTGGTCGCCGAGGCGCTGATGGTGCTGGTGCAGTGGCGCAGCCGGGACGTGCAGCTGCTGAAGCCGCCGACCGACGCGGCCGGTGTGCCGGCCTGGCGGCTGCTCTTCTTCGTGCTCATCGCCGGAGCGCTCGGGGCGTTCATCAGCGCCCTGCCCTCCATGATCACTTCACGCTCCGGCGGCCTGCCCTACAAGCTGCCCTTTCAGCAGGGCCTGCTGAAGCTGGCGATCGGTCCGCTGGTCGCGGTCGTCGGGATCATGCTGGTGATCGGCGGCCTGGTGGAGACCACGGTGAACAGCACCGCCGCCCTGCTGGGCGTCGCCATCGTCTTCGGCGCCGGGCAGCAGGCGGTCACCGCGTTCGCCGACCGGCGGGCATCCGAGCTGCTGACCCCGGTCACAAAGGGCTGAGCGGGGACGGCGGCGAGCCGCTGCCGGCCTGGGTAGCCTGAGCCGCATGATCTTCATTACCGCGAAGTTCCGGATCCGGCCGGAGGACGCCGACCGCTGGCCGCAGATCGCCGCCGAGTTCACCGAGGCCACCCGGGCCGAGCCGGGCTGCCTCTGGTTCGACTGGTCCCGCAGCCTCGACGACCCCACCGAGTACGTGCTGGTCGAGGCGTTCCGCGACGACGAGGCCGGCGCGGCGCACGTGCAGTCGGCGCACTTCCGCGAGGCCCAGCGCACCCTGCCGCCGCACCTGGCCGAGACGCCCCGGATCGTCAACATGAGCGTGCCGCAGCAGGACTGGTCGCGGCTCGGCGAGATGGCCGTCCCCGAGAGCGACTGAGGGCCGTCGCCGCGTCCCCGGGCACGGGCGGCCCCCGCTCCCCCGGGCAGCGCGCCCGCCGGTGTGCCACCCCCGCCGGCGCGGCGCAGGTGTGCGGCGGCGATTTGCGGGAATGGCACGCCGGCCAGTCGGGACCGGCGGCACCGCGGAAATCCGCACCGGGCTCGCTCGGGCCATGGTCACCGACCCCTTCTCCGACACGGGGTGACGACGCATGACACGAGAAACGACCCTCGGGGTCCGCTCGGTGGCCGACAATCTCGGGATCCAGCGGGCGACCCGGGACCGGGGTTCGGAGGGCCTGGCCCGCTTCCTGGGCTGGTTCAGCCTCGGTCTCGGCGTGACCGCGCTCGCGGCGGGCTCCCGGGTGGCCCGGGCGGTCGGCGTGGACGACTCGCCCACGGCCAGGGCGGTGTTGCGGGCGGCCGGGCTCCGCGAGATCGGCCACGCCGCGGTGCTGCTGGTGCCCCGGCGGGCCGGGATGGGGGCCTGGACCCGGGTGGCCGGTGACGCGCTCGACCTGGCCGCGACCGGCCAGGCGTACCGCAACCTGTGCGGCGAGCGGCGCCGGCGACTCGGCCTCACCCTCGCCGCCCTGGGCGGGATCACCGCCATCGACCTGTACGCCTCGGTGCGCGCCACCCGCAACCGCCGGATCAGCCCGCCGGGCTTCGCGCACGGGTCGGTGACGGTCAACCGCACCCCGGAGGAGGCATACCACTTCTGGCACGGCTTCGAGAACCTGCCGGGCTTCATGTACCACCTCCAGTCGGTGCGCAGCACCGGTCCGGGGCGCACCCGCTGGTCGGCGAAGGCGCCGGCCGGCCGGACCGTGGAGTGGGAGGCGGAGATCGTCGAGGAGCGCCCGAACCAGCTCATCCGGTGGCGCTCCGTCGACGGCTCCCGGGTTCCCAACCGCGGCACCGTCCGGTTCACCCCGGCCGCCGGCGACCAGGGCACGGAGGTGCGGGTGGAACTGGAGTACGCGGTGCCCGGCCGCCGCCTCGGCACCCTGGTGGCGAAGGCGTTCGGCGAGAACCCGCAGCAGCAGATCTGCGACGACCTGCGGCGGTTCAAGCAGATCATCGAGACCGGCGAGATCACCCGGTCGGACGGGACACCCGACGGCACGAGCATCCAGACCCAGGCCAAGCAGCGTCCGGCCCGCCCGCTGGCGGCCCACCGGACCGCGTGAGGGAGGCACCGTGAAGGCCAACTGCTGGCTGGCACCGAACCGGGTTGCCGTCGAGGAGGTGCCGGAGCCGACGATCCTCAACCCGCGCGACGCGGTCCTCAAGGTGACCTCGACGGCGATCTGCGGATCCGACCTGCACCTGCTCGACGGGTTCATCCCGGCCATGCGGCGCGGCGACGTGCTGGGCCACGAGTTCATGGGCGAGATCGTCGAACTGGGCGCCGGGGCACGGGACGGACTGCGCGTCGGCGACCGGGTGGTCGTCGGCTTCCCCATCGCCTGCGGGGACTGTGGCTCGTGCCAACGCGGCCTCTACTCGGTCTGCGAGAACTCCAACCCGAACGCGGCGATCGCGGAGACCGCCATGGGCCACACTCCCGCCGGCATCTTCGGCTACTCGCACCTGCTCGGCGGCTACGCGGGCGGGCAGGCCGAGTTCGTCCGGGTCCCGTACGCCGACGTCGGCGCGCTCAAGGTCGGCGACGAGCTGCCGGACGAGCAGGTGCTGTTCCTGTCCGACGTGCTGCCCACCGGCTACATGGCCGCCGAGATGGGCGACGTCAAGCCCGGTGACGTGGTGGCGGTCTGGGGCGCGGGCCCGGTGGGTCAGTTCGCCGCGGTGAGCGCCTTCCTGCTCGGCGCCGAACAGGTGGTCGTCATCGACCGGTTCCCCTACCGGTTGCGCATCGCCCGGGACCGGGCCGGCGCGGAGACCATCAACTACGAGGAGACCGACGTCCTGGACACGCTGCGCGAGATGACCGCCGGTCGCGGGCCGGACGTCTGCATCGACGCCGTCGGCATGGAGAGCCACCACCCCTCGGCGGCCCTGCAGGCGTACGACCGGGCTAAGCAGGCGGTGAAGGCGGAGACCGACCGGCCGCACGCGTTGCGCGAGGCGATCCTGGCCTGCCGCAACGGCGGCACCGTCGCGGCGATCGGGGCGTACGGCGGGTTCATCGACAAGTTCCCGATGGGCTCGTTCATGAACCGGTCGCTGACCCTGCGCTCCGGGCAGGCCCACGTGCAGCGCTACATGCGGCCGCTGCTGGAGCGCATCCACCGGGGCGAGATCGACCCGAGCTTCATCATCACCCACACCATGCGGCTCGACGACGCGCCGCACGGCTACGACATCTTCAAGAACAAGCAGGACGACTGCCTGAAGGTGGTGCTCAAGCCCTGAAAGTTTCCGCCGGGGCTGTTCGTCGGAGCCGCACCGGCGCGGGCGGCGGCCTGCACCCTGGTGCAGTCCGAGATCTACAACGGGGCCAACATGATCGCCTGGGCCCGGGGCCTGGAGGGCTGCTCCGGCGACGTCTACTGCGCCGGCTGACCGGACGGGCCGGGCGGGGGTGGTCTCAGCTTTCCCGCCCGGCCGCGCCGGGAGCCACGCTCAGGAGCTGGGCGCTCAGTCCTCCGGTGCCGGGCCGAGCAGCCGAACCTCCTCGATGTCGATGGCGGCCTGGATCTGCCGCAGCACCACGTCGTCGATCTGGTTGGTGTTGCGCAGCCGGGTGACCTCCTGCCGCTTGCGGTCCAGCACGCCGAGGCGCAGCCGCCGGGCCATGTCACGCTCCTCGTCGACCTCGTCACTGCGCGGGGAGCGGACGTCCGCCAGGTGGTCCTGGTAGTCGGCGCGGAGCCGGTTCACGGTGTCCAGGGACGCGCCGAGTTCGGCGGCGACCTCCGGCAACGCGTCCAGGGCCGCCTCGGTCGCCCGGATCCGGGCCCAGCGCACCTCGTGCTCCCGTTCCCGGTCCCCCGTCAGGCGGGCCCAGGTGACCACGGCCGGCAGGGTGGTGCCCTGCACCAGCATGATCAGCACGATCACCACCACGGTGACGAAGATGATCAGGTCGCGTTCGTGCACGGGGGTCCCGGCGTGCGTGGTTACCGGGACGGCCAGCGCGGCGGCGAGCGAGACCGCGCCCCGGAATCCGGCCCAGCCGGCGGCGGTGCGGTCCCGGGCGTCGAAGCGGCGGGCGCGGCGGGACTCCCGGCGGTCGATGCCCTGCAGCCCGGCCACCGACAGCTGCACCCAGATCATGCGGGTGACCGTCACCACCAGGACGATCAGCACCGCGATGCCGAACGACTCCAGCGGCGAGTGGCTGGTGATGCTGCGCAGCGACCGGGGCACCTGCATGCCCAGCAGCACGAAGAGGCTGCCGTTGATCATGAAGGTGGAGAGGTCCCAGAACGCGTACGCGGTGAGCCGGGAGCGGGCCCGGATCACCTGCGGCCCCGCGTAGGAGAGCAGCAGGCCGGCGACCACGACCCCGAGCACCCCGCTGGCGTGCACCGCGTCGGCGAGCAGGAAGGCGACGAACGGGGTGAGGATGCTCAGGCCGCCCTCGCGCATCGGGTCGTCGACGTGCTTGCGGATCAGGATGACCACGCCACCGACGAGCAGACCCGAGAGGATCCCGCCGACCGCCTTGCCGACGAACTGGCTGCCCAGTTCCAGCGCGTTGGGCACCGCCCCGCCGGCGATCACCCCGACGGCCACCGCGAAGAGGACCAGCGCCGTGCCGTCGTTGACCAGGCTCTCCGTGCGCAGCGTGGTGAGGATGCCGCGGGGCATCCGCTTGGCCAGGCCGGCCACGGCGGCGGCGTCGGTGGGCGCGAGCACCGCGCCGAGCACCCAGGCGGCGGCCGGCTCGACGCCGAGCGCCTGCGCCACGTAGGACACGGCGACCATCGTGAGGATCACCAGCGCGACGGCGAGCAGGGCGATCACCACGAGGTTGGCCCGGATCTCGCGGAGGCTGATGACCAGGCTCTCCCGGTAGAGGATCGCCGGGAGGAAGAGCAGCAGCACCACCTCGGGTTCGAGGATCACGTTGTCGAACGGCGGCAGCAGGCCGAGCCCCGCCCCCATGGCGATCAGCAGCACGGGCGGCGCCACGCTGTACCGCCCGCCGATGGTCGTTCCGACGAGCACGGTGGCGCCGAGCACCGTGATCAGCACGAGTGCGCTCACGCCGTACCCCCGTCACCGTCCGCCGGACCCCACGGTGTCGCACGGCCGGGGCGCGGCGGGGTGGAACGGCGAATCGCTACTCGAAGCGGGACGGGTCGCCGGCGCCGCGGCGCAGGATCTCCGGTTCCGGCCCGGACAGGTCGACCACGGTGGTCGGTTCCAGGCCGCAGTCGCCCGCGTCGACCACGGCGTCGACCAGATGGTCGAGCCGTTCCTTGATCTCCCAGCCCTGGGTCAGCGGCTCCTCCTCGCCGGGGAGCAGCAGGGTGCTGGAGAGCAGCGGCTCGCCGAGTTCGGCCAGCAGCGCCTGGGTCACCGTGTGCTTCGGTACGCGGACCCCGACGACCCTCCGCCGCGGGTCCTGGAGGCGCCGGGGCACCTCGGCGGTGGCCGGCAGGATGAACGTGTAGCTGCCCGGGATGGCGGCCTTGACCTGGCGGAAGACCGCGTTGCTGAGCTTGACGAACTGGCCGAGCTGGGCGAAGTCGGCGCACACCAGGGTGAACGGGTGCCGCTCGTCGAGGCGGCGGATCTCCCGGATCCGCTGGACCCCGGCGCGGTTGCCGAGCTGGCAGCCGAGGGCGTAGCAGGAGTCCGTCGGGTAGGCGATCAGGCCGTCGCCGCGGAGCAGGTCGACGATCTGCCGAAGCACCCGGGGCTGGGGATTGTCCGGGTGCAGGTCGTAGTACCTCGCCACGTCGGTCAGCCTATGCCGCCGGCCGGGCGGAGGCGAACTCGGAAGATCCGGCGTGACCAGGTTTGGCGTAGGGACGTTCTGGAAACAGAGGGGCGGCTCAAAGAGGGGGGACCTGAACATGTCCGAAGCCAGCACCGAGCACGCCGACCGACCGGTCGAGGTGACCGATCCGCTGTTGTGGGGCCTGTCCGCGGCGGTGGCCGACGCCCACCAGCCCGACGAGGACGAGGTCTGCGTCAGCCCGAGCTGCGTCGGGGCCGCCTGGCCCTGCGCCGCCTGGAACAAGGCCCAGGAGGGGCTGCGCGCCGCCCGGGTCCCGCGTCCCGCGCCGCCGACCGCGGAGCCGGGCGGGGTCGGCCCGTCGAGCGGGCGGTCCACCGACCCGGCGCCGGCCAGGCCCGCCGAGCCGCTCGCCGTCACCGCCGCCTGAGGGGTAGCGCCGCCCGGCCGGTCGGCGCGCAGTGGCCAGGGTAAACGTCCACCGGGTGCCGGGGATGCGCCGTACCGTCGACGTGAGGCGGCAGGCGCACCCCGGTGCGTCCGTCGCCGACCCGCCCGCGCGGTACGCCGGCACGCGTCCGCCGCGTGCCGGCCGCACCCCGGAGGTGAGCTCGTGGCGCCCGTCCCGGCGGTCCGCACGCTCGGCGTGGAGGAGGAGTACCTGCTCCTGGATCCGGTGACCGGACAGAGCCTGCCGGTGGCCGACCAGGTGCTCGCCGCTCTCGCCGGCGCCAGCCGGGAACAGAGCCGGCAGGAGTTCCGGCACAGCATGGTCGAGATGGTGACGCCGATCTGCACCGGCCTGGGCGAGCTGCGCGAGCACCTCGTGGCGCTCCGCCGGGCCGCCGCGGAGGCCGCCGAGGCGGCGGGGGCGCGGCTGGTGGCGGTCGCGGCGACGCCGGTGTGCGAGCCGCACCGCTCGGTGCCGGACAAGGACCGCTACCGTGCCATGTCGCACCGGTTCGGGCCGGTGGCGCACGATCCGGCGGTCTGCGGCTGTCACGTGCACGTCGGGGTGTCGGACCGGGAACTCGCCGTGCAGGTCTGCAACCATCTGCGGCCCTGGCTGCCGGTGGTGCAGGCACTGACCACCAACTCGCCGCTGCACGACGGGCGGGACACCGGGCACGCGAGCTGGCGCGCCATCCAGTTCGACCGCTGGCCGAGCGTCGGGCCGACCCCGCACTTCGACTCCGCCGCCGACTACGACCGGACGGTCCAGGAGCTCGTCGACGCCGGCATCATGCTGGACGCCCAGATGGTCTACTGGTACGCCCGCCCGTCCGTCGCCTACCCGACGGTGGAGGTCCGGGTGGGCGACGTCTGCCCGACGGTCGACGACACCGTGCTGGTCGCCGCCCTGTTGCGGGCCCTGGTCGACACGACGATCGACGACGTGCGCGCAGGCCGGGCCGCGCCCCGGATCCGGGGCTGCGTGGTGGCTGCCGCGCACTGGCGCGCCGCCCACGACGGGGTGGACGGGGACCTGGTCGACCTGCGCGCGGGCGGGTCCCGACCGGCCTGGGAGCTGATCGACGACCTGGTCACCACCGTGACTCCGGCACTGAGCCGCCACGGCGACCTGGACGTGGTGCACCAGCAGCTCGACCGGCTGCGCCGCGACGGCAGCGGGGCGACCCGGCAGCGGCGGATCCTGGCCGACACCGGCGGGGACGTCGGGGCGGTCCTGGACGAGCTGGCCGCGCGCACCCTCGACGGCTGACCACCGGTGGTCAGACGGGCGGGATGCCGGACCGCCCGATCCGGGCCAGGTCGGGCTCCCCGTCGACCGTCCGGCTGGGCGGCGCCCCGGCCGGCTCGGTCGGCTCGGTCGGCTCGGTGCGGTCCTCGATCGCGGCGCCGCCGATCTCGCGCATCATGTCCGCGACGACGGCCAGGGCCGCGGCCTTGTCGGCGTACTGCCGCCCGGTGGCGATGACCTGGCCGTCGGCGCCCACCAGCGTGAACCCGTAGGTGCCGGTGTCGGCGGCGGCGATGAGGAACTTCATCCGCACCGCTTACCCGGCGAGGAGGCGGAGACACCAGGCGGTCAGTCGATGCCGTGCGACTGCAACCACAGCTCCAGCAGCCCGAGCTGCCAGAGCTTGTTGCTCCCGGCGGCGGCCTGCGCGCGGTCCGGGTCGGCGATCAGCTCCGCCACGTACGCCGGCCGGAACAGCTCCCGCCGCCAGGCGGCCGGCGCGGCGAGGGCCTCGGCGACCAGTTCGCGGACCGGGCCGTCGACGTTGCGCAGCGCCGGGACCGGGAAGTAGCCCTTGGGCCGGTCGATCACCTCGGCCGGCAGCACCGACCGGGCCACCTCCTTGAGCACGCCCTTGCCGCCCCGGGCCGTCTTGTGTTCGGGCGGGCACGCGGCGGCCAGCGTGACCAGGTCCTGGTCGAGGAAGGGGGTACGCACCTCCAGCCCCCAGGCCATGCTCATGCTGTCGACCCGTTTGACCGGGTCGTCGGGGAGCATCAGGTGGGTGTCCAGGCGCAGCACCGCGTCCAGCGCGGTCTCGGCGCCGGGGGCGGCCAGGTGCGCCGCCAGCACCTCCCGGCTGGCGTCCCGGGGGCAGGCGTGGGCCGGACCTACCATCCGGCTCAGCTCGGCGTGCGTACGGTCGAAGAAGGCGTCGGCGAAGGCCTCGGCCACCGCGTCGCGGGGCACGTCGGCGAGGGGCTGGTGGTAGCCGTACCCGGCGAAGACCTCGTCCGCCCCCTGGCCGGACTGGGCCACCTTGACGTGCCGGGCGACCTGCTCGGAGAGCAGGTGGAAGGCAACGACGTCGTGGCTGCCCATCGGCTCGGTCATCGCGGTCACGGCGCGGCGGACCGCCGGGACGAGGTCCTCGTCGCCGAGCCGGATCCGGTGGTGATCGGTGTCGAAGGCGCCCGCCACCAGATCCGAGTAGTGGAACTCGTCGCCCGCCTCGCCGTCGCGGCCGCTGAAGCCGATGCTGAAGGTCTGCAGGTGGTGCTGGCCGGCCTCGGCGAGCAGGGCGACGATCATGCTGGAGTCGAGGCCGCCGGAGAGCAGTACCCCGACGGGCACGTCGGCCACCAGGCGCCGCCGCACGGCCGTGCGCAGGGCGTCCCCGACCGCCGCCGTCCAGTCCTCGGCGGTCAGGCCGGCGTGTGCCGGGTCGCGGCGGTAGTCCGGCTGCCAGTAGACGTGCTCGCGGGAGCGGCCGTCGGCCTCGACGATCCGCAGGGTGGCCGGTGGCAGCTTGCGTACTCCACGCAGGATGGTGCGCGGCGCCGGCACGATCGAGTGCCAGGACAGGTAGTGGTGCAGCGCCACCGGGTCGATGTCGGTGTCCACCTCGCCGGCCCGCAGCAGCGCGGGCAGCGTGGAGGCGAACCGCAGCCGGCCGGGCGACTCGGCCAGGTAGAGGGGCTTGATGCCGAGCCGGTCGCGGGCCAGGACGAGGCGGTCCCGCCGGTGGTCGACCAGGGCCACCGCGAACATCCCCACCAGGTGCTCGACGAAGCGCTCGCCCCACTGCGCGTACGCCACGAGGACCACCTCGGTGTCCCCCGTGGAGCGGAAGGTGTGTCCGGCGGAGATCAGCTCCTCGCGCAGCTCCGGGTAGTTGTAGACGCAGCCGTTGAAGACGAGCGTCAGCCCCAGGTCCTCGCGGACTATCGGCTGCGCCGCCGCCTCCGACAGGTCGATCACGGTCAGCCGCCGGTGTCCGAGCGTCACCCAGCCCTCGGGCCGCAGACCCTCGCCGTCCGGCCCGCGCGAGCGCATCGCCCCGGTCATCCGCTCGACCGCGGCGGAGTCCGGTCGCGAGCCGTCGAATCGCGCCTCACCGCCGATGCCACACATGGTCGCCGCGACTACCCGAAGCGATGGCTGGAAAACCCGATCCCGCTGGTCAGGTGGTCGCAGAGCGGCGCCGGCGCGCCGGCGCCGAGAGCGCTCTCGCGGCCACCCCCGACTCAGTCCCAGCGGGTGGCGGTCGCCGCGAACAGCCCCGGGACGCTAGCCACCGGGATCACGCAGAGCAGGTGACCGCCCGGCGCCCGCAGCACGTGGCAGTCGAGCCAGCGGGACACCGGCGTGGCGCCGAGGCGGACCAGCCGGTCGACCTCGGCGGCCACGTCGTCGGTCTCGATGTCCAGGTGGTGCCGGGGCGCGTCGTCCACCGACTGCACCGCGGTGACCAGCCCGGGCACCACGTCGACCAGGTCGGTGAACTGCGGCTCGGCCGGGTCGGTACGGGTCGACGCGCCGAGCGCCGCGGACCAGAACTCGGTCGCCGGCCCGGCGGCCTCGCGGGGCGCGTCGAGGATCAGGGCGTAGAGTCGGGAGCGGTGCATCCGCCGAGCTTAACCACGATCGGCGTCGATGGCAGACTCAGGCCGACGGGCTGACCGCACGCAGCCAGGCCTGGGCGATCAGCGCGTGACCGAACGGGGTGGGGTGCACGCCGTCGCGGGTCCACACCCGGCCGTCCACGTCGGCCGCCTGGAACAGCTCGTCCACCGCCACCAGCGTCGCGTCGAACTCGGCGGCGAGCTTGCGGACCACCTCGACCTTCGGGTCGAGGTCCGCCCGCCACGCGTGCTGCGCGTCGTCCAGCGGGACGACGAACGGCTCGACGAGGACCAGCCGGGCGCCCAGCGGCCGGGTGGCCTCGAGCAGATGCCGGTAGTCACGGGCGAAGTCGGCGGCGCTGATCGGATCGTCGCGGGTGTAGCGCCGCCAGGTGTCGTTGATGCCGATCAGCACCGACACCACCTGCGGGGCGAGGGCCAGGCAGTCGGTCTCCCAGCGGGCCCGCAGGTCGCGTACCCGGTCGCCACTGATGCCCCGGTTGAGAAAGGTGGCCCGGTGGTCGGGGTGGCGGGCGGTGAACCAGGCGGAGGCCATCATGGCGTACCCGGTGCCGAGGTCGTCGGGGCAGGCCCGGTCCCGACCGGCGTCGGTGATGCTGTCGCCGATGAAGAGCACCCGGCCGCCGCGCGGCACCGCCACCGTCATCCGCCCGTCCCCTTCCGCGCCACGCCGTTTCCATGATCATGCCGTACCGCCGGTCGGGCGGCCCGCACGGGTGGCCGGTCGATCGGATGCCGCCCCCGCTGACGGCCGACCCGCCGGAAAGATCTCGCATCCGGCTGTTGCGTTCTTCGGCGCGGGACCGATCAACCATTTGTGGCAGTCTGGCGACCGGAGTGTGAAAACCGCCCCAAGTTGCCCTTCAACGTTGCAATCGGCGCACACGTGATGGTTGACTGCTGCACCATGCCAGAGCCGAAGATCACGGACAGGCCGGTTTTTTCGTGAGAAGCACCGACATCACGCGGCGACGGGCCACCTGGCGGCAGCGGGCGGCACGTTGGTTGGATCCGACGGTCGCCCGGTGGGACGTCGCGCCACCGGAAACCCCCGCACCGCCACCTGCGGAGGAGGCCCGCGGGCCCGGCCCGTGGCCCGCCATCTGCGAGCAGTTCGCCCTGCGGATCCTCGCCTCGGCCTACCAGATGGGCGCCCACCTGGAGGCCGTCGAGGCCGACGAGCAGGACCCGGAGCGTCTCGAGCGGCTCTACCGCATCGACCACGCGAACACCCGGATCCGGCGGCACGCGGAGAACCTCCAGGTGCTGCTGGGCAAGCGGGTCGAGGACGCCGACCCGCAGACGGTCCCCCTGGTCGACGTGGTCCGCGCCGCCGCCTCCGCGGTCGAGCACTACCCGCGCATCCGGATCGGCCACGTGGTCGAGCTGGCGGTGGTCGAGTTCGCCGCCGACGACGTGATCCGGGTGCTCACCGAACTGCTGGACAACGCGACCCGGTTCTCCCCGCCCACCGCCCCGGTCACCGTGTCGGCGTTCGTCACCGAGGACGGCGGCGTCCTGCTGCGGGTCGAGGACGCCGGGGTGGGCGTGCACCCCGACCACCTGACCCAGCTCAACGCCCTGCTCAGTGGCCGGCCGGCCACCCCGATCACTCTCGACCCCGCGGCCCACCTCGGGCTCGCCGTGGTGGCCCACCTGGCCGTCGCCCACCACCTGCGGGTCACCCTCACCACCCGGCCCGCCGGCGGGACCACCGCATCCGTGGCCGTACCCGGCGGGCTGCTCTGCGAGATCCCCGCGCCGGGCCCGGCCGCAGCCGCGCCCGCACCGCCGCCGGCCTGGCCATCCGCCCCGCACGGGACCGACCCCTGGAGTACGCCGATGGCCGCGCCCCACGACGGCACCAACGGGCCGACCGTCCGGCTGACCACTCTCAGCACGCCGGCCGGCGACGCGCCGGCCACCCCCGGGCTGCCCCGCCGGGTGCCCGAGAGCGTCCGCGACCGGGTCCCGGCGCCCCGGCCCCCCGCCGACCCCGGCGTGGGCTCCCCGCCCGAGGCGTGGCCGGACGAGACGGCCGCCTTCGCGGCCGGCGTCAGCGACGCCCGCACCCCCACCGACCACGAAGGACGGCAGCGATGACCCACGTCCACCCGGGAACCGGCACGAGCAACGGGCTGCCCGATTGCGCCTGGCTGATCCGGCAGTTCGCCGAGGACGTGCCGGGAGTCAACCACGCGCTGCTGGTGTCGCTGGACGGCCTGCAACTGGCCGCCTCGCACGGCGTCGGCCGCGACCTGGGCGACCAGCTCGCCGCGCTGACCGCCGGCCTGCTCAGCATGGCCGACCGCAGCTCCGCCCTGCTGGAGCTGGGCTCCGCCGAGTACCTCACCGTCCGGCTGCCCCGCGGGCACCTGCTGTTCATGCGGGTGGGCGAGTCCGCGGGCCTGGCCGTGGCCGCCGCGGCCGGCTGCGACCTGCGGGTCGTGTCGTACCGGATGACGCAGTTCGTCGGCGCGGTGTGGCACGCCCTCACGCCGGCCGTCCGGCACGAGCTGCACCGGATGACCGCCGCTCAGGCCCGCTGACCGGCCGGAGGAAAATGATCATGCCGCTGAGGTACTGGAAGGTCCGGCCGTACGTGCTGACCGCCGGCCGGACCCGCACCCGGCAGCCGCTGCTGGTGCACACCCTGGTGTCGGTGCCCCACTACGACGCCGTGTTCGCCGCCGGCCTGCTGCCCGAGGCCCGCTCGCTGTACGAGCACGCCCGCCCCGCGGCGCGCTCGGTGGCCGAGCTCTCCGCGGTCTGCGGGATCTCGCTGGGGGTGACCCGGGTCGTCGTCGACGACCTGGCCGCCACCGACCGGCTGCTGATCCACACCGACCACCACAACGTCGACTTCCGCCTCCTGGAGAGACTGCGCGATGGCCTCCGCAAACTTGCCTGACAGCCCGCTGCTGACCTCGGCGAAGATCGTCATCGCCGGCGGCTTCGGGGTCGGCAAGACCACCTGCGTCCAGTCCATCTCGGAGATCCCGCCGATCAACACCGAGGCGTGGATGACGGCGGCCAGCGAGACCGTCGACCGGCTGGACCCCGGCATCGACAAGACGACCACCACCGTGGCGATGGACTTCGGCCGGCTGACCATCGGCCCCGACCTGGTGCTCTACCTGTTCGGCACGCCGGGCCAGCCGCGGTTCTGGCCGATGTGGGACGACCTGTGCCGGGGGGCGGTCGGCGCCCTGGTGCTCGCCGACACCCGCGACCTGGCCGCCTCGTTCCCGGCCGTCAACTACTTCGAGCAGGACAGCGACGTGCCCTTCGTGGTCTGCGTGAACCTCTTCGACGGGGTGCTGCACCACCCGCTCGAGGACGTCCGCGCCGCGCTCTCGCTGCCGGCCCGCGTACCCCTGACCGCCTGCGACGCCCGCGACCCGTCGTCGGTGGCGCGGGCGCTGCTGACGGTCGTGGAACACGCCATGTCCCGCACCCCCCGGCCCACCGCGGGCGCGCTCGCGGCGCGGTAGCTCAACCCTGGAGGAACCATGCGCAGAATCCTGATCGTCGGGGCCGGCCAGTCCGGACTCCAACTCGCCCTGAGCCTGCAGGCCGAGGGGTACGACGTCACCGTGATGTCGGCCCGGACGCCCGACGAGATCCGCCGGGGCTGGGTCATGAGCACCCAGGCGATGTTCGGCACCGCGCTCGCCACGGAACGCCGCTACGGGCTGGACCTGTGGCAGGACCGGGCGCCCCGGATCGAGGGGCTGCAGGTCTCGCTCTCCGCGCCCCCCGGTGAGCGGGCGCTGCGCATCGCGTGCCCGCTCGACGAGCCGGCGCAGAGCACCGACCAGCGGATCAAGATGGCCGACTGGCTGGAACTGTTCGAGCAGCGCGGCGGCACGGTGCTCTACCAGACGGTGACCACCAGCGACCTGGACGGCCTGGCCCGGCTCGGCCGCTACGACCTGACCGTGGTGGCCGCCGGCAAGGGCGACCTGGTCGGCGTCTTCGACCGCGACCCGGCCCGCTCGGTGTACGACGCGCCGCAGCGCGGGCTGGCCGTGGCGTACGTGCACGGGATGACCCCGGACCCGCTGCTGCCGGTGCCGCACGTCAGCTTCAACGCGGTGCCCGGGTTGGGCGAGCTGTTCGTCATCCCGGCGCTGACCCACTCCGGTCCCTGCGAGATCCTGTTCTGGGAGGCGGTGCCCGGTGGGCCGCTGGACCTGTGGACCGAGCGGCGCGATCCGGCCGAGCACCTGAAGCTCACCCTCGACCTGGCCCGGCGCTACACGCCGTGGATCTACGACCGGTGCGCCGAGGTGGAGCTGACCGACGGGCGGGCCACCCTGTCCGGGCGGTACACCCCGACGGTGCGCCAACCGGTGGCGGAGCTGCCCTCGGGTGGGCTGGTGCTCGGCATGGCCGACGTGGTGGTGGCCAACGACCCGATCACCGGCCAGGGCAGCAACACCGCCGCGAAGTGCGCGTACACGTATCTGGGGTCGATCCTGGAGCACGGCGACCGGCCGTTCGACCGGGACTGGATGACACAGACCTTCGAGCGGTTCTGGACCGAGACCGGCGAGGCGGTCACCGGCTGGACGAACGCCATGCTGCAACCGCTGCCGCCGCACGTGCAGCAGGTGCTCGGCGCGGCCGCCGGCAACCCGGTCGTGGCCCGGCGGTTCGCCAACGGGTTCAGCGACCCGAACGACTTCCGGGACTGGTTCATGACCCCGGACGCCGCCGAGCGCTACCTGGCTTCAGTCGCCGGCTGACCGTACGCCGGGAGCCGCCGACCGGCGGCTCCCGGCCATCCGAGCCCGGCCGCCCTCGGATGGCCGGCCGCTCACCGGCCGGTCAGGTGGTTACGTGGCGCTCTCAGAGGTCGCGGGTCAGGTCCGTGACGATGTCGGCGGCCGGGGCGGCCCGGGCGCCGCGCCAGCCGGTGCCCGCCCAGAGGTGCAGTCGGTCGGCGTCGCCGGCCTGGGCGGCGGCGACCCGCAGTGGCCGGGTGAGGTGGTGCAGCGCGGGGTAGCCGAGCGGGGCCGCCGCCTCGTGCCGGTCGATGAAGTCGTTGCGCAGCCCACGCGCCGGGCGGCCGGTGAAGGCGCGGGTGACCACCGTCCGGTCCCGTCGCGGGTCGACCAGCGCCTCACGGTGGGTCCGGCCGGCGCCGCTCTCGTCCGCCCGCAGCAGCAGCGTGCCGACCAGCACGCCGACGGCGCCGGCGGCGAGCGCGGCCCGGACGTCCCGGGGGCCGCCGATCCCGCCGGCGCCCAGCACGGGCGGGCCGGCGCTGCCGGCGATCAGCGCGACCAGCTCGGGCAGCGGGCGCGGCGGCGGCGGGGCGTCCGGGGTGAAGGTGCCCAGGTGCCCGCCGGCGGCGCCGCTCTGCACGACCAGCCCGTCCACCCCGAGGTCGGCCGCGGCCGCCGCCTCGGCCGGGTCGGTCACCGTGACCAGCACCCGGCTGCCGGCCCCCCGCAGGTCCCGGACCACCGGCTCCGGCGGCAGGCCGAAGGTGAAGCTGACCACCGGCACCGGGTCGTCGAGCAGCAGGTCGAGCTTCGCCGCCCAGTGGTCGTCGTCCTCGGTGCGGGCCGCGTCCGCCAGGTCCAGCCCGTAGGGCGTGCCCTCGGCGGCGATCCGGGTGGCGTAGCGGCGGAACTCCACCTCCGCCACCGGCACCGGGGTGGGCACGAAGACGTTCACCCCGAACGGCCGGCCGGCGGCACGCAGGTCGGCGATCTCCGCCGCCACCGCCTCCGGCGTCTTGTAGCCGGCGGCCAGGAACGCGAACGCCCCGGTCGCGCCCACCGCCGCGGCCAGCCCGGTGGTGGTCGGTCCGCCGGCCATCGGCGCCGCCACCACCGGCAGGTCCACCCCGAGCAGTTCCCGTATCCCGTCCACCGCACCAGTCTGCCCGGTCACCGCCCGCCCCGCCCCGCGCCCCGCACCTCTGCCCTGCAGGAGCCACACCGGGGACCGGGCCGCGCTGCCGCGGCTCCCGTCAGGACGGCAGGCGTTCGCGCAGCCAGGCCGGCTCCGGGTTCACCACGGCCTGATCAGGCAGCACCACCGTCGGGACCGTCTCGTCGCCGCCGGTGATCGCCCGGACCGCCGCCGCCCCGTCGGGGTCGCGCCAGATGTTCACCCAGTACGCCCGCCGGGCGCGGCGACCCAGCCGGAGCCGCAGCCGCAGGCAGTAGCGGCAGCCGGGCCGCCAGTAGACCACCGGCCGGCCGTCGTGGGCGCTGCGCCGCCGCGCCTCCCCGGCCGGCAGCGACCTCGGGAAGGCCAGCGGCGAGAAGAGCACCGCCAGCACCGCGAAGACCAGGAACTCGACGACGGCCACCACCGGGGTGTCCCCGCCGACCGCGGCGAGCACCCCGCACACCAGCATCAGACCGGCCAACCACCAACTGCGCAGCACGTCGCGGGATGCTACCCGCCGCCGTCAGGCCGTCGCGTCGGCCAGCAGTTCGAGCAGGTGGCGGTACGGCTGCCCGGTGGCCCGGGCCAGCCCGATCTCGCAGGTGCGGTTCACCGAGGCGTACCCGTCGAAGGAGCCGGCGGCGACTGCGGCGGCCTCGGCGCCGGTGGCCGACGCGGTCAGCTCGGGATGCAGCAGGCCCCGGTCGCCGGCGAAGCCGCAGCACTGCCAGCCCTCGGGCACCACCACCTCGTCGGCGACGGCGCGGGCCACGGCGAGCAGCGCGTCGTCCAGCCTGAGCCGGGTGGACGAGCAGGTCGGGTGCAGCGCGAGGGAGCCGAGCCGGCGGCGCACGGCGAGCCGGGGCAGCAGTTCGGTGGCCGCGTACCCGACGGCGTCGACCACCCGCAGGTCGCCGGCCCCGGCGAGCAGCTTGGCGAAGCCCTCGGTGCAGGAGGCGGCGTCGCTGACCACCGGCAGCGCACCGTCGCGGCTGGCCGCCCGCAGCGCCGGCGGCACCCGGTCGCGCACGGACTGGTATCCGGCGGTGAGGCCCTTCGAGGACCAGGGCGTGCCGCAGCACATGGCGGCCACCCCGTCGGGCACGAGCAGGCGGACGCCGGCCCGGTCGGCGAGGGTGAGCAGGGCGGCGGCCACGCCGGAGCCGCCCTCGGCCGGCGCGAACAGGGTGCCGAGGCAGGACGGGACGAAGACGGCGTCCGGCTCGTCGACCGGGCGGGGGTGCCGCGGCCGGCCGCCCCGGGGCAGGTCGCGCCGCCACTGCGGGACCCGTTCGGCGCCGAGGACGGCGCGGGCGGCCCGGGTGGCCGCCTCGGGCAGCGCGGGCGGAAGCGCGCCGGCCAGGTCTAGCCCGCGGGCCATGCCCCGGGTGGTGGCGCCCCAGCGGCGCGCGGCGCCCCGCCAGCCGGCCTGCGCGACCCCGCCGTTGCGCTCGGTCCGCAGCCGCTTCACCAGGTCACCGGTGTTGATCAGTACCGGGCAGGCGGTGGCGCACATGCCGTCCACCGCGCAGGTGTCCACCGCGTCGTAGTCGTAGGCGTCCTCCAGCTCGCGGACGAGGGACGGGTCGCCGGCGGCGCGGGCGGCGGCGATCTCCCGGCGCAGCACGATCCGCTGCCGGGGCGTGGTGGTCAGGTCGCGGCTCGGGCAGACCGGCTCGCAGTAGCCGCACTCGACGCAGCGGTCCACCTCCTCCTCCACGGTCGGCACGGTCTTCAGGTGCCGCATGTGGATCTCCGGGTCGTCGCTGAGCAGCACGCCCGGGTTGAGCACGCCGTCCGGGTCGCAGAGCGTCTTCACCTCGCGCATCACCGCGTACAGCTCGTCGCCGAACTGGCGGCGCACGTACGGGGCCATCACCCGGCCGGTGCCGTGCTCGGCCTTGAGCGTGCCGCCGTGGCCGAGGACCAGGTCGACCATCTCCTCGGTGAAGTCGGCGTAGCGCGCCGGGGCCGCGCCGGCGGCGAACCGCTCGTTGAGCATGAAGTGCAGGTTGCCGTCCTTGGCGTGGCCGAAGATGACGCTCTCCTCGTACCGGTGCCGGTCGAAGAGGTCGGCGAGCGCCGCGCAGGTGTCGGCGAGGGCCTCGACCGGGACGGCGATGTCCTCCAGCAGCGCCGTGGTGCCGGACGGGCGGGCGCCGGCCACCGCGGCGTACAGGCCCTTGCGGATGTGCCAGAGCGCGGCGCGGGCGGCGGCCTCGCCGCTGAGCCGGGCCGGGGTGGTGAGCGGCAGGTCGGCGAGCACCGGCCGGGCGGCGGCCACCCGGGCGGCGACCGCCTCCGGGTCGGACTCCTGCCACTCGACCAGCAGCGCCGCGTGCTCGCGGACCGGCAGGCCGCGCAGCGCGACGTCCGCCTGCGGGTCCCGTTGCGCGACCCGCAGGGCGGCCGCGTCGAGCAGCTCGATCGCCGCCGGCGCGGCGGCCACCAGCGCCGGCATGGCGGCCATCGCCGCGCCCAGCGTGTCGAAGACCAGCAGGCCGGTCGCGGCGTGCCGGTGCACGGGTACGGTGCGGAAGGTCGCCGCCGCCACGAAGGCGAGGGTGCCCTCGCTGCCCACCACCAGCCGGGTGAGCAGCTCGACGGGGTCGTCGTGGTCGAGGAAGGCGTTCACCCCGTACCCCATGGTGTTCTTCATGGCGTACTGGGCGCGGATCCGGCGCACCGAGTCGGGGTTGCCGCGCACCCGGTCGCGCAGCCGCAGCAGGCCGGCGTGCAGCTCCGGTTCGGTGGCGCGCAGCCGGGCGTCGGCGTCCGGGGCGCCGGTGTCGAGCACGGTGCCGCTGGGCAGCACCAGCAGCAGCGACTCCAGCGTGCGGTAGGTGTTGAACTCGTTGCCGCAGGTCATCCCGCTGGAGTTGTTGGCGACCACGCCGCCGACCGTGCAGGCGGACTCGCTCGCCGGGTCCGGGCCGAGCTTGCGGCCGTACGGGGCGAGCCGCGCGTTGACCTGCCGCAGCACCACCCCGGGCTGCACCCGCACCCGCCGGCCCGAGTCGAGGACGTCGAGGTCGCGGAAGTGCCGTCGGGTGTCGACGAGCAGCCGGTCGGTGACCGCCTGGCCGCTGAGGCTGGTGCCGCCGGAGCGGAAGGTCAGCGGGGTGCCGGTGCGGCGGCTGTGCCGCAGCAGGGCGGCGACCTGGTCGGCGTCGGCCGGGGTGACCACCGCGCTCGGGTGCAACAGGTAGTGCGACGCGTCGTGGGCCAGCTTGAGCCGGTCCGCGGCCCGGGTGGTGACCCCGCCGGGCACCACCGCCTCCAGTCCGGCCCGGGCGTCCCCGCTCAGCTCCACCATCATCGCCGCACCTCCCCCGCCCCACCCTAGTCAGGACCGGACGACGCGCCGCCGACCCCTTGCCCTGGCATCGACCCGGGTGGATACTCGCCGCTACAGCGTTCGCCGAGGTCACACCCCGAACCGACCCCGGCGGCACGGCATGGACGCCGACGCAACCGGCGGCCTTCACTGTCCGAGGAGAAGACCGTGAGAATCCGCCGAAGCCGACTCACCCCCCTGCTCGCCGCGACGGTCGGCCTGGTGGCCGCCGGCGCCTTCGCCGTTCCGGGCGCCGCCTCGGCCGCCGCCCCGAGCTTCACCGCCGACCAACTGGCCCGGGTGGACGCCGCCGTCGCCGCGTCCGGCGTGCAGGGCATCGCCTGGCGCGTGGACTCGGCCTCCGGCCGTGTGGTGGTGACCGCCGACGACAGCGTCTCCGCCTCCGAGGTCGCCACGGTCAAGAAGAGCGCCGGCGCCGCGGCGGGCGCGATCCGGGTCGACCGGGCCCGGGGCACCTTCCGCCCGCTGCTGTCCGCCGGCAACGCCATCTACGGCGGCGGCTACCGCTGCTCGCTCGGCTTCAACGTGGTGAAGTCGAACGTCTACTACTTCCTCACGGCCGGGCACTGCGGCAACGTGGCCAAGACCTGGTACACCGACTCCGGCCTCAAGACGCTGATCGGGCCGACCATCAGCTCCAGCTTCCCCGGCAACGACTACGCCCTGGTGCGCTACGACAACGCCTCACTCAGCCACCCGGGCGGCTACACCGCCGCGAACGCGTTCGTCGGTGAGGCGGTCAAGCGCACCGGCTCGACCACCGGCACCCACAGCGGCACGGTGACCGCGTTGAACGTGACCGTCCGCTACCAGGGCGGCGGCACGGTCAAGGGCATGATCCAGACCACCGTCTGCGCCGAGCCGGGCGACTCCGGCGGCCCGCTCTACGACGGCACCAAGGCGCTGGGCATCACCTCCGGCGGCAGCGGTGACTGCCGCAGCGGCGGCACCACCTTCTTCCAGCCGGTCACCGAGGCGGCGAGCGCCTACGGCGTGACCGTCTACTGAGCCACCCGCCGGCCGTCGGCCGGCACCGGGAGACCCGCACCGGCCGCGCGCCGGTGCGGGTCTTCGCACGTCCGGCCGGAGTACGCCGCACTGGTGGCACGGTATTCGCGACTTCAAACTCCGCCGTTGTCACGAATTCGGGGTGTGAAAATCACGCGCCGGTCATGACTCATCACACTTTGCTCCCACCTCCGCCGTCCGCAGGATTGACCTCACCCGATCAGCCGGTGGAGGCAGACGACATGGACGAACGGTACGACTCGTACTGCGCGGTCGATCCGCTGTTCTACGACTCGCTCGCCAGTTCCGATGTCGAGGCTCCCGGCTACCTCGCGGACCGCCCGCCGGCGCCCGGCTGGGAGTGCGAGGCCAAGGACGACTGGCTGATCCACGCGCCGGTCGGCGGTTCCCTCCCGCCCCAGGGCTGGAAGATCCACGTGTCGGCCCGGCTGGACAACGCCGAGCGGGTGCTTGCCCGGGTGATGGACTACTGCCAGCCCCGCGACATCCCGTTCAAGCACCTGCACGGTCCGCGGATGCTGCTCATGCGCAACAGCAAGTACGCCCGCCGGGCGGCCAGCGGCAAGTTCATCACCGTCTACCCGCGCGACGACGCGGAACTGGAGCTGACCGCCAAGGAGCTGGCCGCGCTGCTGGACGGCGAGACCGGGCCGTACATCCTGAGCGACCTGCGCTACGGCGACGGCCCGGTCTACCTGCGCTACGGCGGTTTCGCCGCCCGGTACTGCCTCTCGCCGGAGGGCCAGGTGGTGCCGGCCATCGAGGACGCCACCGGCACCCTGGTGCCGGACCGGCGCGACCCGGTCTTCCACGTGCCCGACTGGGTCACCCTGCCCGACTTCCTCGCCCCGCACCTGGCCGCCCGGAACGCCGCCACCACCACCGACCTGCCCTACCGGATCGAGAAGGTCATCCACTTCTCCAACGGCGGCGGTCTCTACGAGGCCCGCGACAGCCGCACCGGGGACCGGGTGGTGCTGAAGGAGGCCCGCCCGCACGCCGGGCTGGACGCCACCGGCGCGGACGCGGTGACCCGCCTGCGCCGGGAGGCCGAGGTGCTGCGCCGACTCGCCGACGTGCCGCACCTGGTGCGGGTGCACGACGAGTTCGGCTTCGGCGGGCACGAGTTCCTGGCGCTGACGTTCGTCGCGGGCCGGCCGCTGAACCAGTTGGTGGTGGAGCGCTACCCGCTGGTCCACCTCGACGCCGACCGGGACGCGTACACCCGGTGGGCTCTCGACCTCCACCGGCAGGTCGCCGAGGCGGTGGAGGCCATTCACGCCCACGGCGTGGTCTACGGCGACCTGCACATGTTCAACATCATGGTCGGCGACGACGGTGCCGTCACGCTGGTCGACTTCGAGGTCGCGACCCCCGCCGCGGCGGCCGCCCGGCCGGCGCTGCGCAACCAGGCCTTCGCCGCGCCCCGCGACCGGACCGGCTTCGACGTGGACCGGTACGCCCTGGCCTGCCTGCGGCTGGCCCTGTTCCTGCCGCTGACCGCGATGCTCCGGCTGGCGCCGGAGAAGGCGGCCCACCTGGCCGAGGTGGTGGCGGAACAGTTCCCCGTCCCCCGGGACCTGCTCGACGAGGCGGTCGCCGTGATCCTCGGCGAGACCGAGACCGAGACCGGGAGCGGGCACCGCCCCGGACACCCGGACGCGACAACGATCGACCCGGACGACTGGCCGGCGCTGCGGGACCGGCTCGCCGCCGCGATCACCGCGAGCGCCACCCCGCACCGCGACGACCGCCTCTTCCCCGGCGACATCCGGCAGTTCGCCGCCGCCGACGGCGGGCTGAACCTGGCCCACGGCGCGGCCGGGGTGCTCTGGGCGCTGCACGTCAGCGGCGCCGGCACCGACCCCGGGCACGAGCGATGGCTGATCGACCGGGTACGGGAACCGGCCTCAGGCAGCCGGCTCGGCTTCTACGACGGGCTGCACGGCGTCGCGTACGTGCTGGAACTGCTCGGGCACCGCGCCGAGGCGCTGCGGCTGCTGGAGCGCTGCCTCGACGAGCCGTGGACCGAGCTCGGCGACGACCTGACGAGCGGCCTGTCCGGGGTCGCGCTCAACCTGGCCCACTTCGCCGGGCTCACCGGCGACCGGCGGTACGCCGACGCGGCCCGGCGGGCGGTCGACCTGGTCGTCGGCCGGCTCGGCGACGTCGAATCGGTCGCCGAGGTCAGCGGTGGCCGGCACCCGTACGCGGGGCTGTTCCGGGGCGGCGCCGGCGTGGCATTGATGCTGCTGCGGATGTACGAACTGGACCACGACCGGAGCCTGCTCGACCACGCCGCGACCGCGCTGCGGCAAGACCTGCGCCGGTGCGTGCGGCGCGACGCCGGCCACCTCGAGGTCAACGAGGGCTGGCGGACCATGCCCTACCTCGCCGAGGGCAGCGTGGGCATCGGCCTGGTGCTCGACCAGTACCTGCGCCACCGCCCCGACGAGGACCTGCGCACCGCCGCCGAGGCCGTCCGCCGCTGCGCCGACTTCCCGTTCTACGCCCAGTCCGGGCTGTTCGCCGGCCGCGCCGGGATCGTGACCTACCTGGCCGAGCGGGGTGAGTTCGAACCCGCTCGCCGGCAGGCCCGGCTGCTGAGCTGGCACGCGCTGCCGTACCGGGGGGCGACCGCCTTCCCCGGCGACCAGCTGCTGCGGCTCTCCATGGACCTGGCCACCGGCACCGCCGGCGTGCTGCACGCCCTGGCGGCGACCCGGCCGGCGAGCCCCGGCCTGCCGTTCCTGGCGCCACTGCCCGGCGCCGCGCCCGCGCGGCCCACCCCACCGGCCGGCGACTGACCGGCCCACCCAGCTCCCCGGGGGTCACTCCGGGGCGGTCCGACCCGACGCGTACGGAAGGAGGTGAAACGACATGGCCCTGCTCGATCTCCAGGGGATGGAGCTGCCGGCCGCCGAGCGTACCGGCGGGGGCAGCCAGGCCAGCCTGCTGCTCTGCGGCGACAGCTCGCTGAGCGTCACCACCTGCAAGTGACCCGGCCGTCGACCGCGACGACCACGACCCGACACAACCGTCACGACAGAAGGAGGAGGATCATGGCTCTGCTCGACCTCCAGGCGATGGAACTGCCGACCACCGAGAACTACGGCGGCGGCAGCCAGGCCAGCCTGCTGCTCTGCGGCGACAGCTCGCTGAGCATCACCACCTGCAACTGACGATCGGTTCGCCTGGCCCCGGGCCGGCTCACGCCGGTCCGGGGCCGCGCCCGTGGAGGTGCCATGACCCCGGCCGACCGGCTCCTGTGGCGGGCCGTCGGGTCCGCCGGCTGGTGGACCCCGGTGCTGGCCCTGGCCACCGTGGCCGGGGCGGCGGCCGAACTGGCACTGCCCGCGGCGCTGGGCCGGGCGGTCGACGCCGCCGTCGGCGCCACCGCCGGGGAGTCCGCCGGCCGCTGGCTCGCCGCGGTGGGTGGCCTGGTCGTGCTGCTGGTCGGCGCGGGCGTGGTGCGGGACTACGGCACCGGCGCGGCGAGCGCGCGGTCCGTCGCCGGCCTGCGCCACACGTTGATCCGGCACATCCTCGCCCTCGATCCCCGCACCGCGGCCCGCCACCCGGTCGGTGACCTGGTCGGCCGCCTGGTGGGCCAGGTGGCCGACGCCGGGCAGGCGGCCCCGACCATCGTGCTGGCCGGCACCGTGCTGCTGCCGCCGGTGGGCAGCCTGGTGGCCCTCACCATGATCGATCCGTGGCTCGGCGCGACCTTCGTCGTCGGGCTGGTGCTGCTCGGCGTGCTGCTGCGCGGGTTCGTCGCCGACGCGTCCGCCGCGGTCGCCGGTTACCAGCGGGCCCAGGGGCACCTGGCCGGGCTCATGGTGGAGGCGCTGGCCGGGGCGCGGACCATCGCCGCGGCCGGGACCACCGGGCGGGAGGTCGACCGGGTCCTGGCCCCGGTCGCCGAGCTGCGGCGGCACGGTACCCGGACGTGGACCGTGCTGGCCGGGGCGGCGACCCGGGGCGCCGTGCTCAGCCCGATGCTGCAACTGGCTGTCGTCACCGTGGGCGGGCTCTCCCTGGCCGCCGGGCGGCTGACGCCGGGAGACCTGCTGGCCGCCCTCCAGTACGCCGCGCTCGGCGCCGGCCTGGGCACCGTGGTCAGCGCCCTCAACAAGGCCGTCCGGGTACGCGCCGGCTGTCGTCGCGCGGCCGAGGTGCTCACCGAACCGGCCCGCCGGTACGGCGACCGCACCCTGCCGCCCGGCCCCGGCTGCCTGGAACTGCGCGGGGTCAGCGTGCGGGCCGACGACGGCCGGCCGCTGCTCGACGGGGTCGACCTGCGGGTGCCGGGCGGCGCGCTGCTCGCCGTCGTCGGCCCGTCCGGCGCCGGCAAGTCGCTGCTCGCCGCCGTCGCCGGCCGGCTGCGCGACCCCGACGCCGGGGAGGTGCGGCTGGACGGGACACCGCTGCCCGAACTGTCGGCGGCGGCGCTGCACGCGGCGGTCGGCTACGGGTTCGAACGGCCCGTGCTGGTCGGCGAGACGGTGGGCGCCGCGGTCGGCTGCGGAGCCGACCCGGTGCCGCTCGCCCGGGCCGCCGCCATCCACGACTTCGTCGAGCGGCTGCCCGACCGGTACGGCACGCCGTTGGCCGAGGTCGCCATGTCGGGCGGGGAACGCCAGCGACTCGGCCTCGCCCGCGCGCTGCGGGCCGAGCGGCTGCTCATCCTCGACGACGCCACGTCCAGCCTGGACACGGTGACCGAGTACCGGGTGAGCCGGGCGCTGACCGACCGGGCGGACCCGCGTACCCGGGTGGTGGTGAGCCACCGGGTCGGCACCGCCGCCCGGGCCGACCTGGTGGCCTGGGTGGCGGGCGGGCGGATCCGCGCGGTCGGTCCGCACGCCGTGCTGTGGGACGACCCCGGCTACCGGGCGGTGTTCCGGTCGTGACCACGGTCGGTGCGGTGACCCGGGCCGCGCTGCGGGCGCGGCGGGCCGCGCTCGCGCGGCTGGCGGCCTGGTCGGCGGCCGAGGCGCTGCCGGCGGCGCTGGCCGGGCTGCTGACCGCGCGGGCCGTGGACGCCGGTTTCCTGGCCGGGCGCCCGGCGGTCGGGCTGCTCTGGCTGGGGCTGCTCGCGGCCGCCGTGCTCGTCGGCGCCGTGGGCACCAACCGGGCGTACGCGAGCCTCGGCGACGTGGTCGAACCGTTCCGTGACGACCTGCTGCGCCGGGTGGTGGCCGGCGCGCTGGCCGGCGCGACGGACGGCCGGGTCGACGACGCGGCGGTGGGGCGCCTGACCCATCAGGTGGAGATCGTCCGGGACACGTGGGCCGGCCTGCTGACGGTGGTCCGCGGCTTCCTCTTCGCCGCCTGCGCCGCGATCGTCGGGCTGTTCTCCCTGGCCGCCCCGGTCGCCCTGCTCGTCACCGTGCCGGTGCTGGCCGGTCTCGGCCTGTTCGCGGCGGCTGTGCCGGCGATGATCGCCCGCCAGCGGGAGTACGTGCTCGCCGACGAACGCCTCACCCGGGTCGCGGTCACCGCGATCGCCGGCCACCGCGACGTCTCGGTCAGCGGCGCGCGGGACCAGGTCACGCGGTGGCTGGGCCGGCACGTCGACGCCCAGGCGCAAGTGGAGCGGCGGCTGGCCACCATGGCCGTCACCCGTGGCCTGAGCCTCGCCGTCGGCGGCTGGCTGCCGGTCCCCGTGGTCGTGCTCGCCACCCCCTGGCTGGTCCGGCAGGGCCTCGGGCCGGGCGCGGTGCTGGGCGCCCTGGTCTACGTCGTCCGCGGGGTGCAACCCGCGCTGCACACCCTCGTGCAGGGGGTGGCCGCCGGAGGGCTGCGGTTCACCGTCACCCTGGACCGGCTGCTGCGCACCGGCGCCCCGAGGTCCGGGCAGGCCCCACCGGCCGGCGGGGCGCGGCCCGCGCGACCGGGCCCGCCGGCGCTGTCCCTGCGCGGCGTGACGTTCCGGTACGGGCCGCACGCCGACCCGGTGCTCGACGGCTTCGACCTCGACGTGCCCGACGGCGACCACTTGGTGGTGGTGGGTGCCAGCGGTATCGGCAAGTCCACCCTGGCCGCGTTGATCGCCGGGGTGCTGCGCCCGCAATCCGGCACGGTCGAGGTGGGCGGCACGCCGGTGGCCGGTGCGACGGCCGCCGACCTGGCGCGGCGCCGGGTGCTGATCCCGCAGGAGGCCTACGTCTTCACCGGCAGCGTCCGGGACAACCTCCGCTACCTGCGGCCCGACCTGGCGGACCCGGCGATCGTCCGGGCGGCGGCCCGGCTGGGCCTGTCCGGGCTGGTGGACCGGCTCGGCGGCCTGGACGCGACGCTGCGCCCGGCCGGCCTGTCCGCCGGGGAGCGTCAGCAACTGGCCCTGCTGCGCGCCTGGCTCTCGCCGGCGCCCCTGGTGATCCTCGACGAGGCCACCTGCCACCTCGACCCCGCCGGCGAGGCGCGGCTGGAGACCGCGTTCGCCGAGCGGGCCGGCACGCTCGTGGTGATCGCGCACCGGGTCAGTTCGGCGCTGCGCGCCCGCCGGGTGCTGCTGCTCGACGGCCACCACGCGCTGCTCGACAGCCACCGGGGGCTGCTGGGCCGTTCGACCGCCTACCGGGAGCTGGTGGGCTACTGGGAGGGCGGGGCGGAGCCGGTCAGATCCATCCCGACTCCCGGGCGATCCGCACCGCTTCCAACCGGGTCCGCGCGCCGGTCTTGGCCATGACCCGGGACAGGTGGTTGCGCACCGTCCCCGCCGAGACCGCCAGCTTCTCGGCGATCTCCCGGACCGGATGTCCCTCGGCCGCCACGTCGAGCACCTCCCGCTCGCGGAGGGTCAGCGGGTTGTCGGTGACCTCCAACGCCGCGACCACCAGGTCCGGATCGAGCACCACCTGGCCGCGGGCGAGCAGCCGTACGCCCTCGGCGATCCGCTGCGGGGGCACGTCCCGGCTGAGGAAGCCGACCCGTCGGCCGTGCTCGGCGAGCATCGGACGGACCCGGGCGGCGCGCCGCTGTTCGACCAGGACCAGCAGCCGCCCGCCGCCGTCGGGGTGGGCTGCGGCGATCCGGGCGAGCTGGTGCAGGGGGACGAGGTCGGCGTCGACGACGGCGACGTCCGGGCGGTCGTCCCGCAGGGCGTCACGCAACGCGTGCGCCGTGGCCGCCTCGCCGACGACGTCTATGTCGTCCTCCGCGGCCAGCAGATGGGCGAGGGCTCCCCGGACCAGTCGACCCTTGAGCGCGAGCAGCGTGCGGACCATGGCGACTCCCGGACATGATTCCCCGATCTTGACCTGCCGTGCGCGCCTGATGACGCACCGTCAGGAACTTAATCGAAGGTGACCGTTGTGCAACACCCCTGTGATCCGCGTGTCGTCAGATCCAACAGGCGTCCCTGGCCCGCTCGACCGCCTCCCAGCGGTTCCGCGCGCCGGTCTTGCGCAACAGGCTGGACACGTGGTTGCGCACGGTGCCCGGTGCGAGGTGGAGCAGCTTCGCGATCTCCCCGGTCCGCAACCCCTTCGCCGCCGCCGCGGCCACCTCGCGCTCCCGTTCGCTGAGCGGGTTCACCGCGGCGTCGAGGGCGGCGAGCGCCGTCATCGGGTCGATCATCCGCTGCCCGCCGGCGACCGCCCGCAACAGCTCGACCAGCTCCTCCGGCGGCACGTCCGTGGCGACCACCCCGCGAACCCGCGCGCCGAGGGCCCGGCGCAGCGCTCGGGGGGTGCGGCAGGCGGTCAGCACGACCACGGCACACCCGTCGGCACCCGGTCCGGTGAGCACAGCGGGATCGTCCACCGCGTCGAGGTCCACCAGCAGCAGGTCCGGACGGCAGGCGGCGAGCATCGCCGGCACGCCCCGAGCGGGCTCGGTCTCACCGACCACCTCGAAGTCCGGCGTGGCGGCGAGGACCGCGACCACGACGGTCCGCAGCAGGCCCGGTTCCGCGACCAACGCGACCCGCACCGGCCGCGCGCGGCCCGGGTCCGGAGCGGACCCCACCTGATCCCGTACGTCGCTCACCCGGACACCTTGCCCCGAAACGCCGGCCGACAGTCGACTTCCTCGGGAGTATCCCGCAGTGCGGGCTCCCGCGCGCCCGGGAAAGGCGAGCGTCGGGTCTCCATCGGAGGAACGCCCTGAGTGGACGTTCCGGTCTGGACGGCCAGGCAGGCCGACCGGACGTCGTCAGCCGGTCGTTGACGAACGATCGGCCTCGCTCGCGTCAGCCCTGCCGCAGCGCGGGCATCGGCACCGGCACGGCGAGCGCGGTCGCTCCGGCGCCCGCGCCGCCCTCGCAGGTGTTCGGCGGCACGGTGCCGATGCCCCGGGTGGACGGTCGCTCCGCCGCCCAGAACATGAAGCCCAGCATGCCGGCCGTGCTGCCCGCGCCGTGCGGCGCGACGCTCTGCACGTACGGGGCGGCGGCCTTCTGCACCGAGTTCGCGTAGTTGACGCACTCGGGCAGCGGCTTGCCGCCGTAGGCCAGGTAGACCGCTCCGGTGAACTTGGCCGGGGCGAGCGGGGGCACCGGCGGGCTGTACTGCGGCTTGCCGTCGACGTGCTCCTGCCAGTCCGCCTGAGCGGTGCTGGCCGAGGCGGGCCGGGCGGTGACCATGGCGTTGGCGTAGTCGAGCACCGGGGCGTCGGTGCGCAGCCAGTCGGCGGTGGCCTTGCGGTTGAGGTCGATCAGCCAGCGGTCGCCGGCGGCCACGTCGATGGTGAGCCGGGCCGGCGTGCGCGCGCCGGTGGCGTCGTAGGGGTGGACCGCCCGGTAGGCGTCGATGAAGGACTGGAGGCCGGCCAGGTTCGGGCCGGTGTTCTGCTCGTAGTCGATCTCGATGCCGACGCCGAGCCGGCTGGCCACCGCTGCGGCCCGCTGCCCGAGCAGGGTGGGGTTCTCGGCGAGCGCGGCGTCCCAGTCGTCGGTGTAGGTGATGCCACCGATGGAGAGCATCACCCGGATGCCGCGGCTCGTGAAGTACTGCACGATCTCGCTGGTCATGCCCCGCGGCACCCCGTCGAGGGTGGTGGCGTCGGTGGTCTGGCGCAGCAGGTCGAGCGGGTTGACGAAGCTCAGCACCACGAGGTTGACCGAGGGACGGCCGTCGCCGCGGTCGATCAGCCAGTGGTTCTGGCTGTCGAACTGGGCGACCGTGCGGGCCGTGCCCCAGGTGCAGAAGTCGTCGCCGCAGTGCCAGGCGCCGTAGACCTGGACCGGAGTGGCCGCCAGCGGCGTGGGCGCGGGCGGCGGCGCGGCGACGGCCGGGCCGGTCGTGGCGAGGACGAGCAGGAATGCGGCCAGGAGTACCGAGCGTCGCATGGGGACCTCCCCGACTGTTCAGTACGCCTTGTTTACAGTAGGGCGACGACCCGCGTCAATGCACTGCGGCAATCCGGTCCAGCACCCGTTGCTGGAAGGCGCGGGCCTCGGGGCCGGCCGGCGGCGGCCCACCCCGGCGGGCCGCGATCGACCGGCGGATCAGCTCGGCGTCCGGGTCGTCGGCCGCGAGCCGCCGTCCGGCGTCCACCTTGCCCAGCCAGACGCCGTCCCGGCAGCGGACCAGGGCGCGGCAGGCGCCGAGCACCGCGTCCTCGGCACCGGGGGCGGGGGCGTCGCCGGGCGGGGTGGGCAGCGCCAGCCACCAGCGCAGCGCCTCGACCAGCAACCACCGCAGGTCGGCCGGCCCCGGGTCGGCGAAGACCTCGGCGGCGGGCGGGCCGAGCAGGGCCAGCCCGGACTGGCGCAGGATGCTGCGGTCCAGCGCGTACCAGAACCGCCCGTCGGCGGCGGGCCGGTCGGCCGGGTCGTAGGTGGCCCGGAACGGCATGGTGGCCCCGGTGTTCAGCTCGACCTCGAAGCCCGGCTCGGGGCGGCCGGAGCCGGCCACGTCCCGCCGGTAGACCACCAGCTCCAGGCCGCGCGCCGGGCAGGGCAGCGCCTCGTGCCGCAGCTGGTCCACGAGCGCCCGCTTCGCCGCTGCGGCGACCGGCCGGGCGACCACCACGGCCACGTCCACGTCGCTGCGTCCCGGCTGGTACGCCCCCAGCCCCACCGAGCCGGCCGCGTACGCGCCGACGAGGTCGTCGCCGAGCACCGCCCGGGCCCGCTCGACCAGCTCGCCGAGGTAGCGGCGCACGTCGTCGTCCATGGCCGCATCCTGCCGCTCCGGTTCGCGGCGACGCCGGCCGGGGTCACTCCAGCGGCTGGTCGGGGCAGCAGACGGTCAGCGCGCGGGGAACCACCTTCACCTTCAGCCGCTTCGCCGTGCCCCGTGCGCCCCCGTCCAGCTCGTAGGTGTTCGGCTCGGCGAACCGGACGCTCACCTTCCGCCCCCGGGTGATCCGGACGAAGGGCGACTCGTCGGACCGGCCGGCGGCCATCCGGCCCAGCGTGCGGGCCCAGTCCACGGCGCCGCTGGCGGTGGAGACGCCGATCTCCAACGCGCCGTCGTCGGGGCGGGCGTCGTCAAAGGCGGGGATGCCGCCGGTGATGGTGCCGACGTTGCCGAAGAGCACGCAGCTCGCCTCGCCGTCGAACCAGTCGGCGCCGTCGACCCTGATCCGGGTGCGTACGCACTCGCCGCGGACGTGCCGCAGCCCGGTCCAGACGTACGCGATCCGGCCGAGCCGGCCCTTGAGCTTGCGGTCGGCGTCGCGGATCAGGTCGCCGTCGAACCCGGCGCCGGCCATCACCGCGAAGTGGTCCCCGTTGAGCCGGCCCAGGTCCAGCTCGCGGCGGCGGCCGTACAGGGCGATCCGGAGCGCCGCGGGCAGGTCGGCGGGGATGCCCAGGTTGGTGGCGAAGAGGTTCGCGGTGCCGGCGGGCAGGATGCCCATCGGCACGTCCGACCCGGCGAGGGTGTCGGCGCACCGCTGCACCATGCCGTCGCCACCCCAGACCAGGACCAGCTCGGCGCCCTTGTCCAGCGCCCGGCGCACCTTCTTCGCCGCCTTGCGGCTCTTCGGCACCTCGTACCAGAGAAGCCGGCCGACCCCGGCGGCGACCAGGCCGGCGCGCAGCTCGTCGAGACCGCCGCCGAACGTCTTCTTCCGGTGGGCGACGACCGCGACCACGCCGGCCGGCGGAGCGGGGGCGTCGGTGCCGGGACGGTCGGCCGTGCTCGTGCTCATGGCCCCGGTGGTACCCCACCGCCGGATTTTCCACGCCTGCCGGCGCCGCGACGCGCCCGAATCCGGTCGGCGGCATGCTGTGATCAATCGACTTCGTTCGGTACAGTACGGGCGTTGATCGCCGGCGCTGGCCGGGGATCGGAGGGGTGCCGGGATGACTCGACGCGGCGGGCGGCTGACGCGGGTCGCGCTGCGCGTCGGTCTGCTGCTCGGCGGGGTCGCCGTGGCCTGGGGCGCGCACGAGGTCGCCGGCGGCACCGCCGCCCACGCCGCCGAGCGCCCGCCCGCCGCTCCGCTCACCGCCGCCGTCGACCTGCTCACCGACGTGCTGAACCCGGTCCTCGGCGCGGTGACGCCGCCCCCCTCGTCCGACGGCGCCGGCGCCCTTCCGCCCGAGGCCGCCACCCCGCCCGCCCCGAGCGAGCCGGCCGTCCCGCCCCGGGAGCGGCCCCGCCCCAAACCCGACCAGCGAGCCGTCACCCGCCCGGACGACCGGCGCGCCGCTCGGGCCGCCCGGCCCGGCTCGACGCGCGCCGACGGGCGCCGACCGGCCCACCCGGGGCGCGACCGCGCCACGCCGGCGCGGCCGGCAGCACGACCCGGCCCCGCCGACGGGCCCGACACCGTCGTCGCGCCGGTGCGCGACCGGGTGCTCGCGCCGGTGACGCACGGCCTCCGCCCGGTCACCGACCCGCTGCGTGACGGGCTGCTCGCCCCCGTCGCCGGCGCCCTCGCGCCGGTCACCGAGCCGGTCGGCGCCGGGCTGCTCACCCCGGTGGCCGGCGCGCTCGCCCCGGTCACCAGGCCGGTCGCCCCGGCGCTCTCCCCCGTGTGGCGCGGCCTGAAGCCGGTGCGCGAGCCGCTGGATCCCGTGCTGACGCCGCTCACGCCGGTGACCGACCTGCTGGACCCACCCGCCGCTCCGGTGCCCACGCCGCCGCCCGCGACGCCCCCACCGACCACCCCGCCCGGCACCCCGCCCGGCAGCCCGCCCCGCGCCGACACCGGTGGCCCGGCGCCGCACGGGCCCGCCGGTGGCGCCAACGCCGCCGGGGCCCCGACCACCGCCGAAGGAACGATCCTCCAGCCCGGCCCGCACCGGGCGGCCCTGAATCGGCCGTCGGAGTCCACCACCGCGTCGTCGCCGTCGCCGGCCGGCACCGAGCGGCCGCGTCCGGTCCGGTCCGACCGGACGGACCGGGCCCCCGTCCCGGCCACGCCGGTCTCGTCGGGCAGCGGCGCGGCCGGGTCGGCCGGCGGCGCCCCCGGCGAGGCCGCGGTCAGCGGGGCCGCCACCTGGGCCCCACCGGCGCTGAGCGGCCGCCACCACCGCCCGGCCGACGGTCCGGCGCCGGTGTCCCGCACGCCCCGCCCGGGCACCCGGCCCGCCTGACCGGCCCGCGGTAGCGGACTGCCGCACCGCGCCCCGGCTCCCTCCAGCGAGTAGTTGCACGGCCGCTCGCGGCCGGCGCCGCCGACGACCACCCCGGCGCCCTCCACCTAAGCGATCACCCTGGTGACCAGGAGTTCCTTCATGAGCACAGCTACACCCGTCGTCCGGGCCCGATGGTGCGACATCGGCCGGATCGCCGATCTCGTCGCCGAGGCCATCTGCCCCACCGCCCTCGCGGCCTGGCTCGTCCCGGACGCGCAACGCCGCACCGCCGTGCTCGCCGCCGTGGCCCGGATCTGGACCGAGCACGCCATGCTCTTCGGCGACGCGTTCCTGCTCCGGGACGGCACCGCGGCGACCGTGTGGTTCCACCGCTACCGGCCGATCCCGGCGCCCAACCGGTACGCCGACCGCCTGGCCGCGGCCGCCGGCCCGGACGAGGAGCGCTTCCTCCAGCTCGACGAGGCGCTCGCCGCCCAGCGTCCCGCGGAGGCGCACAACCACCTCGCGCTGCTGGCCGCACCCGGCCCGGCGGCCGCGCGGCGGGCCGCCGCGGCCCTCGTCGGGGCGCAGCGCTGGATGGACACGCTGAGCCTGCCGACGTACGCGGAGGCGTTCACCGAGACCGACCGGGACCTGTTCCGGCGGCACGGGTACGCCGACCGGGAGGCCTTCACGGGGCCGGGCGACAGCACCACCCACCCAATGTGGCGGCTCTCGCCGTTCTGGGCCGGCCGGTCCGGCGGCAACGTCCGCTGGCCGGTCCGCCGGCTCGCCGGCCGGACCCGCAACGGCCGGGCCACCGGGTGGGCACTGCGCTGAGGTCGGGGCGCCGGTGACCGGGCCGGGGCAGTCGATCGCCGCCCCGGCCCGGAACCGGTCAGCGCAGCGGCGGGTTGGCGTACCGGACCAGTTCGAGGGCCTGCTCCTCGAACCAGGCGCCGGCGGCCGGGTCGGCGATACCGCCGCGCGCCGGGTCGTGGCCGGTGCCGGTGCCCCGGTCGCACTGCCCGTCGGACTGGCCCGGGGTCTTCACCCAGAGGAACGCGTCGGCGAGCGGGTCGCCGGTGGCCGTGGTGGGACGCGCGCCCAGCCCCCGGTCCGGCGGGTTGCACCAGGTCTGCGGGTCCGGCCAGCTCACCCCGGCCGGCGGCGTCCACGGCCCCTGCCCGTTACGGCTGGTGTCCACCACGAAGTGGGCGAGCCGGTCGGCCGGCACGTCGCCGACGTTCTCGGCGTACCAGGCGTCGGTGCGGCCCCAGGTGCTGAAGTCGGCCGGGTCGGCCGGGTAGTACTGGCTGGCGCACCAGTCGAAGTGGCCGCGCGCCCACTCGGGACCCTCGGTGCCGTAGTGGACGCACCGGGAGATCCAGTTGCCGTACTTGAGCTGGCGCTCGGTGGTCTCGTAGTTGGAGACGTTGAGGAAGAAGCCGTCGGCCTTCGCGACGCCCGCCTTGACCAGCCGGTCGGCGGCGTCGCCGACGCCGAGCCACGCGCTGTGCGTGCCGTCGAGGTAGACGCTGGTGCGGGGCAGGGCGCTGAGCTTGTCCACGGCGTAGTTGAGCATGGCGAAGCGGTCGGCGGCGGCGGTCGCGGGATCCGCTTCGGCCGGGCGGCACCAGTCCTGGCTGCCGGTGATGGTGGTGTACCAGGGGATGATGCCGAGGCCGTCCGGCTCCAGCATGACGGCCACCTCGTGACCGCCGATGCCCCGGGCGAAGGCGTCGATCCACGCTTCGTACTCGGCCACCGAGGTGGCGCCGCCGGCCGAGTACTGCGCGCAGTCGCGGAACGGGATGTTGTAGGCGACCAGCACGGGCACGGTCTTCTTGGCGGCCGCGCGGCGTACCTCGGCGTTGACAGTCCGGCTGACCGCGGCGGCGGAGCCGCCGGTCACCCAGACGGCCTGCGGCGTACGGATCATGGCGCGCAGTCCGGCGGCCTCCTGGTACCGGCCGGCTGCGGTCAGTTCGGCGATCTGCGCCACCGCCCCGTGGTCGGGCCGGGGGGTGTAGAAGGTCACGCCGTCGCGGATCTCCGCGCCGGCCGGTGCGGGCGAGAACGGTACGGCCGCGGCGACGGTCGCGGCGACGGCGAGACCGGTCAGGGCGCGCCGCCGGAAGGGGGTCAGGGCCACGTCTTTGCTCCTGATGGACGGGGGAACGGGTGATGGGAGCGTTCCCGCAGCTCGTCAGAGCCTCCCCCGGAGCAGCCGCGACTGTCAATGTCTCCGGCTGCCGGAGGCGGCGGCCGCCGTGCCGCAGCGCGGCGAGGGCCACCCGGAGGGCGGCGACGCCCGGTGCCGTCGCCGCAGCTCCGCTAGCCTGCGAGCCGGGCAGGGACACGATTCGGCCGAGCAGTCGGAGGGTATCGGGTGCGGATGCTTCAGACCGGCGACAACGACGACGACGCGACACCGACCCCGGGCCGGAGGCGTCGGCGGCACCGCCTGCTCATCTTCCTGGCGGTGCTCGCGCTGCTGGCCGGCTCGGGCCTGGTGGCCGGCGGCTACTACTTCGACAGCGTGCCGACCCCGACCGACCTGAAACTCCCGGAGTCGACCACCGTCTACTACGCCGACGGCCGCACGCCGCTGGCGAAGCTGGGCGCGGAGAACCGCACGATCGTCCCCTACGACCAGATGAACGACTCGGCCAAGCAGGCCATCGTGGCGGCCGAGGACCGCACCTTCTGGACGAACAAGGGCGTGGACTTCAAGGGCGTGCTCCGGGCGGCCTGGGCGAACGTCACCGGCGGGCAGCGGCAGGGCGCCTCCACCCTGACCCAGCAGTACGCGCGGGTCGCCGCCGACCTGCGTGGGGTGACCTACTCGCGGAAGCTGCGCGAGGCGGTCATCGCCTGGAAGCTGGACGACAAGTACAGCAAGGAGGAGATCCTCGGCTTCTACCTGAACACCGTCCCGTTCGGCCGGGGGGCGTACGGGATCGAGGCGGCCGCGCAGACCTACTTCGGCAAGACGGTGCGCCGGGACGCCCCGCCGCAGCAGCAGCTCACCCAGGCCGAGGCGATGGTGCTCTGCGCCATGGTGAAGCAGCCGGAGGCGGACCCGGCCGACCCCGAGGGCTCCCCCGGCTACGACCCGCGGCGCAACGCCACCGCGAAGCAGAACTCGATCGACCGCTGGAACTACATCCGCGACGGCATGATGAAGCTCGGTTACCTCACCTCGGAGCAGGCGGCGAACCTGGCGTACCCGGACACGGTGCGGCCGATCGACCCCGACGCGGGCCGCTCCGGGCTGGACCGCCCGACCGGCCTGGTGGTCAACCACGTGCTCAGCGAGCTGCGGGAGACCGAGCCGTTCCGCGGCAAGCCGGACGAGGTGATCCGGGACGGCGGCTACAGGATCGTCACGACCATCGACAAGCGGGTGCAGGACGCCGCCGAGGCGGCGGCCGACATCCGCCGGGACACCGCCCCGGAAGCCGTCCGCGGCCAGCGGAAGAACTGGCAGGCCGCGCTGGTCGCGGTCGAGCCGGGCACCGGCCGGGTGCTCGGCTACTACGGCGGCGACAAGAGCTCCGGCGCCGACTACGCGGGCTGGTACCGCGACGAGAACGGCCAGGCCCGTGGGTTCGGCCAGCACCCGCCGGGCTCGTCGTTCAAGGTGTACGACCTGGCCGCGGCCCTGGAGAACGAAATCTCGGTGAAGCAGCGGTTCGACTCGCCGGACACCAAGGAGTTCCCCGAGTCGGGGCGGACCAAGGGCAGCCCGGCCGGCCCCATCCGCAACGCCGAGCACGCGCCCTGCCAGCCGAACTGCGCGCTCTGGGAGGCGACCGTCGCCTCGCTGAACGTCACCTACTTCGAGCTGACCGAGAAGCTCGGCACCGCCAAGGTCATCGACATGGCGAAGCGGGCCGGGGTCGAGTCGATGTGGGAGACCGTCAAGGGCAACCCCCAGCCGCAGCGGGTGGACCTGCGGGACAAGCCCGCCGAGGAGGTGGCCGGGCGCTTCTCCACCGAGGTCGGCATCGGCCAGTACGGCATCAGCGTGCTGGACCACGCCAACGGGATGGCCACCTTCGCGGCCGGCGGCAAGCGTGCCGATGCGCACTTCGTCCGGTCGGTGACCAAGGGCGACGAGAAGGTGTGGAGCGAGCAGCTCAAGCAGACCGACCTCGGCCTCGACCAGGAGGCGATCAACCAGCTCGACTGGACGCTGCGCCGGGTCCGGGCGGCCAAGCTCGACAACGGCTGGGACTCGGCCGGCAAGACCGGCACCTGGCAGGCCGGGCAGAGCACCACCCAGAACGTACACACCTGGATGGTCGGCTGGACCGGAGCGCTGGCCTCCGCCGTCTGGCTGGGCACCACCGACGGCAAGCCGCTGCAGACCAAGGACGGCAGCTACGAGGTCTACGGCTCCACCGGGCCCGGGCCGATCTGGCGGCAGTTCATGGAGCAGGCCACCGCGGCGTTGAAGCTCGACCCGGACAAGTACCGGTTCCAGGATCCCGCGTTCCCGAACGACGCCCCGGAGACCACCGCGCCGGCGACGCCGCCAGCGACCTCCTCGCCCACCCCGTCCGCGCGGCCGACGCCGAGCGCGACTCCGTCGCGCCCGAGCCCCAGCCCCACCTCGAGCGAGCGACCGACCTCGCGGCCGACCATCTCCCCCTCGCTCAGCCCGCTGCCCAGCCTGTCGCCGTCGAAGACCCGGCGACCCCGGTGAGCGCCGGGCCGCCGCCGGCGGTGCGATGATCGGCGGCGTGGAGAACCCGAGGACGGACGCGATCCGGTCGGCCTGGGCCGCGCTCGGCGGTGACCCGGCCGACGCCGAGGCGGTGCGGCCGGCCGGCCCCGCCGGGGTGCTGCCGGCCCGGCTGCCGGTCACCGACCTGGCCGTGGCGTGCGTCGCCGCCGCCGGACTGGCCGCGCTGGAGCTGGCCCGGGCCCGCGGCGCCGGAACGGACGGCCCGCTGGCCGTGGACAGCCGCGCCGTGGCGGTCGCCTTCACCAGCGAGCGGCACCTGCGGGTGGACGGGCAGGCGTTCAGCGGCTTCGCCCCGCTGTCCCGGTTCTGGCCGGCCGCCGACGGCTGGGTCCGCACCCACGCCAACTACCCGCACCACCGGCGGCGGCTGCTGACCGCGCTCGACCTCGACCCGGCGCACCCCGACGACGAGGCCCTGGTGGCGACGGTCGGCGAGCGGATCGGTGCCCGCCCGGCGGCCGAGGTCGAACAGCGGGTGACCGCAGCCGACGGCCTCGCCGTGGCCGCCCGCACGCCGGCCGGATGGGACGCGCACCCGCAGGCCGCGGCCGTCGCGGCGGAACCCCTGGTCCGGCTCCGGGCCGACGCCCCCGCGGCGGCCCGCCCGGTGTCCGCCGCGCCGGCCGGGCTGCCCGCCGCCGGGGTACGCGTGCTCGACCTGACCCGGGTGATCGCCGGTCCGGTGGCCACCCGGTTCCTCGCCCTGCTCGGCGCCGACGTGCTGCGCGTCGACTCCCCCGGGCTGCCGGAGCTGGAGCCGCAGCACCTGGACACCGACGCGGGCAAGCGGTCCACCCTGCTCGACCTGGGCCGGGACGCCGACCGGGCCCGGTTCACTGCGCTGCTCGCCGACGCCGACGTGGTGGTCACCGGCTACCGGCCGGGGGCGCTGGACCGGTGGGGCCTCTCCCCCGAGGCGCTGCGCCGGCACCGCCCCGACCTGGTGGTGGCGCGGCTGTCGGCCTGGGGCGGCACCGGCCCGTGGGCGGGGCGACGCAGCTTCGACAGCCTGGTCCAGGCCGCCACCGGCATCGCCGAGATCGAGCGGCGGCCCGACGGCACGCCGGGCGTGCTGCCCGCCCAGGCGCTCGACCACGGCACCGGCTACCTGCTCGCCGCGGCGGTGCTGCGGGCGCTGGCGCTGCGCGCCGGCGACGGGGGCGCCTGGACCGCCGAGCTGTCGCTGGCGCGTACCGCCCGGTGGCTGCGGCACGAGCTGCCGGCCGGGGCGGTCCAGGCCGCCGCCCCGCCGGACCCGGACCCCTGGTGCGCCGAGCGGGACAGCCCGGCGGGCCGCCTCCGGTACGCGCTGCCTCCGGTCACCCTGCCCGGCGGTCCGCGTACCTGGGCGAGCCCGCCGACGCGGTGGGGCGGCGACCCGCCGGCCTGGCTGCCCCGCTGAGCGGAGGAGGAGGAGCCGATGGCGCAGGAACCGCCGGAGCTGGTGGTGCCCGACGCGGACGCCTGGCGGGACTGGCTCGCCACCCATCACGACGACCCGGTCGGCGTGTGGCTGGTGCTGGCCAAGCGGGGCGCCGCCGGGCCCACCACCCTCACCTACGACCAGGCCCTCGACGAGGCGCTGTGCCACGGCTGGATCGACGGCCAGGTGCGGCGCCGGGACGAGGCCACCTACCGCCAGCGGTTCACCCCGCGGCGGGCGCGCAGCCCCTGGTCGGCGCGGAACGTCGGGATCGTCGCCCGGCTGGTCGAGGAGGGCCGGATGCGGCCGCCCGGGCTCGCCGAGGTGGAACGGGCCCGGGCCGACGGCCGCTGGGACGCCGCGTACGCCGGGCAGGCCACCGCCGAGGTGCCGGACGACCTGGTCGCCGCGCTCGCCGGCAACGCCCGGGCCCGGGCGATGTTCGACGTGCTCACGGCGCAGAACCGGTACGCGATCATTTACCGGCTCGGCGCCGCCCGGCGGGCGGAGACCCGGGCGCGGCGACTGGCCGAGTTCGTCGAGATGCTCGCCCGGGGCGAGACCCCGTATCCCCAGAAGCGCCGGCCGGCCGCGCCGGACTGACCCGCCGGTCAGCCCGCGAGCACGAGCCTGCGCAGTTCGGCGTCGAGGGTGGCCGCGTCCACGCCGCCCGGCCAGCCCCGCAGCAGCGCACCGCCCTTGGCGACGACCACCACGGCCGGGGGCTCGCGGACCGCGTACGAGCGCCAGATCAGCCCGTCGGCGTCGAGCGCGACCGGGTACCCGACCCGGTGCTCCCGCAGGTAGCGCTGGACGTCCTCGGGCTTGTCCTCGGTGGCCACCCCGACGAAGACGACCTCGTCCCGATGGCGGCGGGCCAGCTCGCTCAGGGCCGCCTGACGGTCGGCGCAGAGCGTGCACCAGGACGTGAAGAAGATCAGCACGACCGGTCGGTCGGCCCAGAGCTCGGCGAGGGCCACCGGGCTGCCGTCGGTGAGCGCGCCGGTGACGGCCGGCGCGCCGGGCGCCCCGGACGGCGCCGGTCGCAGCGCGAGACCCGCCGGCGCGGGACCCGGCAGCGCCGCGGCCCCACCGGCGACCGGCTCGGGCCGGGCGGGTGCGTCGTCGCCGCCGGAGCACGCGGTCGCGGCGAACACCCCCGCCAGCGCTAGCGCGACGGCGGTCAGGCGGACGGCGTACCCCCGGGTCACGACGGCACCACCGCGACCAGCGCGGGTCCCTCGCTGTCGTTCGGGGTGAGGTCGACCGGCGGGTGGCCGTCGACGACCAGCCGGTAGGCGTCCCGAGCGGCCAGCTCGACCGGCACGGCGAACTCGCAGTACGTCGGCACGCGCGGCACCTCCAGGTCCTCGGCGAAGGTCGCCACCGACCGGCCCGGGGAGAGCGAGCCCTCGGCGAGCGTCCGGCCGGCCGGGTCGACCACCTGGAACGGCGCCCGGTTGTGGAAGTGGGTGTAGGGGCCGGTGCCCGCGCACTCGACGCCCGCCGGCCGGATGTTGATGTCCCGGACGAGCACCCGCACGGTCATCGCCGACCGGGCCTCCTCGCCGTCACCGCACGCGGTGAGCGCGCCGGTGAGCAGCGACGGCAGCACCAGCGCTGCCAGCAGGCGACGCATCTGTCCTCCTGGTCGTCGGGGTCGGTGCCCCGGGGCGGTGCGGCACACGGTCCGCACCGCCCCCGGGTGCGGGTCAGCCGAGCAGCGCCCGGGGCCGTTCGACCCGGCACTGGCTGGTGACGGTCCTGCTCGGGTCGCTCTCCGAGGTGGCGGTGAGCGTCACCAGGGTGGTCGCGGTCGCGCCGGAGCCGGCCCCGACCGAGACGGCAACCGGGGTGCTGGCCCCGAACTCGGCGGTGGCCAGCTCGTTGGGCAGTTCCACCCGCCAGCCCTCGCCACCGACGGTCGCCGAGAGCCGGTAGACGTCCGACTTCAGGTACGCGCCGGCGTCCTCCGGGTGCGGCTGCCCCTCGGCCACGTACGTCCCGGTGTTGGTCAGGTCGAAGGTGCAGGTCGCGCCCTTGCCGGTGGGCTCGCCCCGGGTCACCAGGTGGCCCTTGGACAGCGTCACCCCGTGCGCGCTGTGCCCGGCGCCGTCCAGCGACCGGACGGCCACCGTGTAGGACAGCACCCCGTCGCCGTCCCGGCGCAGGTTGAGCACGTAGAAGTGCAGCCGGTTGGCCTTGTCCACGTACTCGTACTCGCTGCCGGAGTTGGCCCCGGCGTGGAACAGCGCGTCGGACAGCTGCCGGTAGTCACCCATGGTGATCTTCTGCGGGGTGCCGTTCGGCTGGTAGAAGTCCACCATGTCGATGTCCTGCGGGTTGGCGTCGACCACCCACACGAACGGGGCGCTGTCGGTGTTCTTGGTCTTGCTGATCAGCACGCCGTTGTCCGGGGTGAACGAGTCCGCGCCCATCCGGTCGACGACCTCGACGGTGTAGTTGTTGTACCGGCCGCCGTCGCAGAGCGGGTCGGTGGCGACGGTGCACGCCGGCGAGCGGTCGGTGTTCATGGCGATGTTGAGGCCGGTCAGCCCACCGGGACCGGCGTCCACGGCGCGGGCGGTCACGTCGGCGACCACCATGCCGGAGGTGGCCAGCCCCTCCCGGGAGAGCCGCAGCACGTGCTCCTCACCGAGCAGCCCGATCTTCAGCTTGTCCCGCACCGTGTGCAGCGACCCCATCGAGCCGCCGTTGACCGGCGGGATCTGCCAGCGGGTGTGCGGCCCGCCCGGCCCGTTGAACGACCCGCGCGACATCATGCTCCAGATGCCGGTGTACGCGCGGCGCAACGGCGTGCCGTACGGGTTGTTGTAGTTGTCCCCGATGCTGAGCAGATGGCTCAGCTCGTGGGCGTACACGCCCATGCCGGAGCTCTCCGCCTGGGTGGACGAGCCGCCGCCGGCGTTCGGCCAGATGGTGGCGGCCGCCTTCCACGAGGTCCACTCGACGTAGCGGGTCTTCGCGTAGTTGGGCAGGTTGGGGTCCGGCGGGCCCCACGCATCCGGCACGTCCTCCTTGGTCTGGAACATCATCTGGCCGAACTCCTGCCAGGTCGAGGACTCGTCCTGGCCGGCCGACAGGATGAAGACCAGCTCGAAGCTGTCGGCCACCGCGTCGCCCACCGCCGCGCGCCAGGCGCCCAGCCCGTCGGTGCGGATGTTCTTGGCGCACGCCTCCCCGGTCGGGCAGGCGCCCGGGTTGAAGCCGTTGTCGATGCCGTACTGGTAGGACTTCGCCGGCATCTCGTACGGGCCGAAGCCGCTGAGGTCCACCCCGTAGCGACCGTTGGAGTCCTGCATCCAGTACTCGTGCAGGGTGTGTCCCCGGTTCAGGTCGCCGGGCTTGTTCAGGAAGTCGGTGTAGAACTTCGCGACCTGGTTGCGGGGCACGTTCGCGGCGGTCGCCTGCGGGTTGCCGAAGACCGTCGAGCCGGCCGGTTGGGTGATGACGAACGGCTGGTCCACATAGTCCAGCGTGACCAGCGCGATCTTGAAGTTGCGGACCGAGCCGCGCACGGACGGGTCGGCCCAGTTCCGGTTCGGCACCTGCCGGTAGTCGTCCCAGGTCATCGTGTCGGGATTCTGCCAGCGCTGGGGGTCGAGCGGCTGGAACGGGGCGGGCGCGTCCGGCGGGGCGCCCGGTGCGGCGGAGGCCGGCCCGGCGGCGCCGGTCGCGACCAGCACGGTCGTGACGGCGGCGGCCAGCACCGAGCGCCACACCGCACGCCTGGTGGGCAGAAGGTGCATCGAGTCACCTCTCAGGTCGAGGGCTGGGGGCGGGGCGATCAGGGGCGCTCACCGTCCGCATTGATCACGCCCGATCCCGACCCTAGGAGGCGGCCGGCGCGGCGGTCACCGTGCAGATGTCGGCAGGTGGGCCGGCGACTTCCGACACGTGCAGGACGTCACGCCGTGGGCACCGGCCCGGCATCGGACCGCTCGGCCCGCTCAGCCCGTCGCAGGTCCCGGCAGAGCCGCTCCTCCAGTTCCGGGGGCAGCGCGCCGCGGGGCGGCCGGCACGGGCCGCCGTACCGGCCGGCCAGCCCCATGGCCAGCTTCACGGCCTGCACCCCCTCGGTGCGGGCGCCCCAGCCGAGCAGGGGGTGCAACCGGGCGTAGAGCGGCAGCCCGGCAGCCAGGTCACGGGCGGCGCAGAGCCGGTGCAGGCGCAGGCAGAGCCCGGGCAGGACGTTGGGGCAGCGGGCGAGCCACCCGGTCGCGCCGCACACCGTCAGCTCCAGCAGCACGTCGTCGGCGCCGGCCAGCACGTCGAGGTGGGGGCAGAGGTCGCGGACCCGGTGCAGCCGGCGGACGTCGTCCTCGCGTACGGCCACCACGCCGTCGGTCTCGGCGACCCGGGCGAGCAGGTCCGGGGTGAGGTCCACCGTGGCCTCGGCCGGATCGCGGCACACCACCACCGGCAGCCCGACGGCGGCCACCTCGCGATAGTGGGCGACCACCTCGGCGGGCCCGCCCGGGTAGCCGACCGGTGGCGGGGCGAGCACCGCCTGCGCCCCGGCGAGCCGCGCCTGCTCGGCCCAGTGGCGCGCCTGCCGGCTGCCGTACCCCCCGACGGCCGGCAGCACCGCGCAGCCCGGCGGCGCCGCTTCGACGGCGGCGCGGACCACATCGGCGCGCTCCCCCTCGGACAGGGCCCTGTACTCCCCCAGCGGGCCGCACGGGGCCACACCCCGGCAGCCGGAGTCGCCCAGCCACCGTACGTGCTCCTGGAACCGGTCGAAGTCGACGGAGAGGTCGCTCCGGAACGGTGTGGGGAGGGCGACGACGACGCCCTGCCAGGGCCTGGTTGCGGCCACGACGGTTTCCCTTCTCGGCGGACCCGGCCCCGCACACGTTAGGGCCGTCCCGGGCCGCGGTCTTCCGACAGATGCCGGAACCGCTCCACGCGGACCGGGTACGGCTGTCGCGGGGGTATTGCGCGCCCGCCACCATCATCGGAAGGTAGGCCCAGGGTCCAACCAGCACACATCCGGCCCACACCGTGCGGGGACCCCGCCGGACCCGGGCCGGTCCGGGGGAAGCGCATGCGCATGGAGCTGCAACGCATCGTCGACCGGGTCGCGGCGCGGGTGAAGCGACCGGCACTCATCGAGGACCGGCGCCAGCGCGTCGTCGTCTACAGCGAACACACCGGGCTGATCGACGGGGTGCGCCGCAGCTCGATCCTGCGCCGGCACACCACGCCGGAGGTGATCGCCTGGGCCCGGGAGATCGGCATCATGCAGGCCCGGCAACCGGTCCGCACCCCGGCCCGGCCGGACCTGGACCTGCTCCCCCGGGTCTGCGTGCCGATCCGGCACCAGGACCTGCTGCTGGGCTTCGTCTGGTTCATCGACGCGGTCGATGGGATGACCGACGAGGACATCTCGGTGGTGACCGAGGCGATGCCGGACCTCTCGCTGGCCCTCTACCGGGAGAACCTGCTGGGCGAGCTGACCTCGCAGCGGGAGGCGGAGGCCACCCGTACCCTGCTGGTGGAGTCCCCGGAGGCCCGGCGGGAGGCCGTCCGGTCGCTGCTGACCGACGGCGTGGTGGCCCGCGACGGCCAGGTCACCGCGCTGGTCGCCCAGCTCGCGGTGACCCGGGACGACGTGCTGGACGACACGGCCCGGGTCGCCCTGGAGCACGCGCTGGTCGCCACCCGGCAGTGGGTCGGTTCCCGCGAGACCCTGCACCTGGTCCGGCACGACCACGGGGTGCTGCTGCTCTGCGGCGGGCGGGCCACCGGCCGGGTGGCGGCCGAGGAAGCCGCCGCGCACCTGGACCAGGCCCTGCGCGCGGCGACCCGAGGGCTGGCGTCGGTGAGCCGGACGGTGCTCGGGGTCGGCGACGGCCGGCCCCGGCTGTACGACAGCCTCCTGTCCTACCAGGAGGCGTTCCAGGCGGCCCGGGTGGGCGTGCAACTGCCCGCCCTGGGCCCGGTCGTGCCCTGGGCCGACCTGGGCATCTACCGGCTGCTGTCCGGCGTGGACGCCCGCCACCTCGATGTCGCCCGGGTGCACCCGGGGCTGGGCCGGCTGCTCGGCGACGAGGCGCACCAGGTGCTGCTGGAGACCCTGGAGGTCTACCTGGACCTGGCGGGCAACGCCCACGCCACCGCCGAACGGCTCCGGCTGCACCGCACGACGCTGTACTACCGGCTGCAACGGGTGGAGCTGCTCGCCGAGACCGACCTCAAGGACGGCAACGAGCGGCTCTGCCTGCACCTGGCGCTGAAGCTGGGCCGGCTCACCGGCCGGTACCAGCCGGATCGGTAGGCGGGGGCGGGACACCGCTGCCGGCGTCCCGCCCCCGGGTCTCCTACAGGCCGGCGGCCTCCGCCGCCGTCCGGCCGCCGACCACCGGCAGGGTGATCCGGCTGCGGTCGAAGTGGACGGTGATGTGCGCCCGGCTCTGCTTGGCCCGGCTGCTGTAGCCGGAGTACGAGCCGAGCAGGACCACGCCGATCTGGTGGCCGGCGTCGAAGACGTAGTCCTCGGGGAGCAGGTTCACGTCGACCGCGGTCTTCCGGCCGGGCACCAGCGGCGTCGACACCGACGGCGAGTCGAGGTTGAGGCCGTCGATGATCCCCTTGGTGACCAGCTCCTGCGGGTTGGTCGCGACGGTCTTCTCAGTCTTCCGGTAGCAGGCGTTCTCGGCGAAGCCGCCCCAGGTGGCGCTCGCGCCCCAGCAGTCCTCGTCGGTCAGCGTCCGGATCCCGTCGCCGCTGGTGCTGAACCGCAGGCGGGTGCCGTAGTCGACCAGGAGCCCGGCGAAGCTGGTGTCCTCGCCGTCGACGGTGGCGTTGATCCGCACGACCGGGGTGCCCGAGACGTGCAGCGGCGCGGTCAGCGGGGCGGAGAGGAACACCAGGCGGTTCTCGGTGTTCGCGGCCGGGTCCGACGGGTGGCGGATGGCGTTGGTCGCGGTCATCGTGGGGGTGTCCTGGAAGGTCGCGGACCCGTTGCCGGGGCCGGAGCGGACGGCGAGCCCGCCGACGTTTCCGGCCGCCGGCGCCCGCAGGAACACCTGGGTCGGCCGGGCGTCCGGCAGCGGCCAGGCACGCGCGGTCTCCCAGACGTCCGGCGCCCGCTCGATGTCGACGGCCGGCTCCCGCATGATGCCGTTGTCGACGCCCTGGAGCCAGTAGTCGAACCAGCGGTGCAGGGTCTCCACCCAGGCGCCCCGGCGGAAGTCGAACGGGTCGACGTGGCCGGCGCCGGTGAGCCAGAGCTTGCGCGGCACGCCCTGCTCGCCCAGCGCGGCCCACCACTTGCTGAAGTGGTCCGGGCGGACGTTGTCGTCGTTGATGCCGTGCACCACGAAGACGCTGGCCCGGACCCGGTCGGCGTGCGGCACGTAGTCCCGCTCCGCCCAGAAGTCGTTGTAGTCCCCGGTGGCGTCGTCGCCGCCCTGCCCGAGGGCGGCCCGCACCGGGGCGCAGTACGCGCGCCGGGCCGGGTTGGTGACCGTGTTCGCCAGGCTGCCCGAGTAGTTGTTCGCCCGGGTGACCAGGCCGTTGCTGCGGGAGTAGTCGTACCAGCTGGAGATGGCCGAGATCGGCACGATGGTGGTCAGCCCGGCCACCCCGTCGGCCGCGGCGGCGTTCGCCAGGGTCCCGTCGTACGACTTGCCGATCATGCCGGTGCGGCCGTTGTGCCAGTCCGCCACGACCTGCCGGCCGGCGGCGTCGAAGCCCGGCCGGCGCCCGTTGAGCCAGTCGATCGCCGTGGGCGCGCTGATGTTGTCGGCCCGCCCACCGGTGACCGGGCAGCCGGTCGAGTTGTTGGTGCCGATCATGTCGAGCAGCACCATCGCGTAGCCGCGCGGGACGAAGTAGTTGTCGTAGAACAGCGGCCAGGTGTCGTTCAGGCCGTCGCCGTCGAGGTCGGCCTTGCACTCGCTCTCGTTGCCCCGGCAGACCGTCGAGTAGTACGGGCTGGCGTCCATCACCACCGGCACCTTGAGCCCGTTCTCGCTGGCCCGTGGCCGGATGATGTCCATGGCGACGATGTCTCGGGCGCCGTCGCCGTCGGTGTCCACGTCCGAGGTGACGAAGATCCGTTCCCGGACCGCGTCGGCGTAGCCGAACACCGGTTGGGTGACCCCGCCCTCGACCACCAGCCGGGCGCCGTCGTCCGCGCCCGGCCCGGCCAGGGCGCCGGTCGCCGGCAGGCCGGTGACCGCGACCGCCAGGGCCACCACCGTGGCCCGCCAGGCATGTCTTCCGCTTCGCATCCGCATGCTCTCCTTCCCGCGCCGGCCGTCGACCGGCGGCGTACACAGGGGACACACCGCCGCGACGGTCGCCCCGAACCTACGGATCGACGGGTGTACGGGTCTTCGGACACCTGTGGAAGAAGCCCGCCCCCGGCTCCTACGCCTGTCGCAGTTCGCGGGGCGACGCGCAGAGTCATTGACGGAGGCTGACCCGCGAGCGCCGGGCACGGGGTCGACCCCGTGCCCGGCGCCGCCGGTGCGACTACAGGTCGCGCACCCGCACGTCGCGGAACTCGATCAGGTCGTTCGTGCTGTGGTTCTGCAACCCGACGAACCCGCTGAGGAACTGCCGCAGGTCGGTCGGCGGGTCACCGGCCCGGGACGACGCCTTCCCGGGCGTGTTGTCGAACTCGTTGATCACCACGCCGTTCCGGATGATCGTGTAGTGCTGGCCGACCACCCGGACCTCGTAGTCGTTCCAGGTCCCCTTCGGGGTCGCCCCAGCCTTGTCGAGCCCCTGCGAGTCGAAGTTGTAGATCGACCCGGTCTTCTGCGGCTCGCCGGTGGGCCCGTCGTAGATCTGGATCTCGTGACCGCAGTAGATCGCCACCCAGGCCTGGGACGACCGGGCCGAGCCGACCGTGCCGCAGCTGCCGGCAGGTCGCTCGTCCAGCGGGATCCGCGGATCCGGGAACCGGGCGAAGACCCCGCTGTTGGCGTACGTGGTGCCGGCGGAGACGTCGCGGAACTTCAGCCGCAGCGAGAAGTCCGCGAACTCGTCCTTGGCGTACCACAGCATGCCGAGCCCACCCGAGCTGCGGATGGTCCCGTCCGGCTGCAGGTTGAACGACCCTCCGGGCGCCTGCCGCCAGTCGGCGAGGGACGCCGCGGTGCCGTCGAAGAGCGACCGGTAGCCGGCGACCTTGCCGATCGGCGACTGGGCGGCGGCGGTGTTCAGCTTCGTCGCCTCCCGGTTGTCCAGCACGCCGTCGGCGCGCAGGTCGTTCACCACGTCGGACACGTGGCTGACGAACTGACCGTGGTTGGTCCAGCTCCGCTCGTCGTCGATCAGGTCGTTGACGGTGCAGCCGCCGCCGACCTGGTGGTTGGTCACCCCGGTGTCGGTGTCCAGCATCCGCACGGTCGCCCGGCTGTCCGGCGCGGCGCAGCCGGCGGTGACGGTGATCTTCGCGGTGGAGACCTGGCCGTCGGCGTAGGTCACCTTCAGGGTGGCCTCGTAGGTGCCGTAGTCGGCGTAGGTGTGCGTGGGGTTCGCCTCGTGCGACGGCGCGCTGCCGTCACCGAAGTTCCACTCCCACGCCACGCCACCGACCCGGGCCGCCGAGAACGTGACGGTCTTCGGCCGGCTCGGCGTGACGGCCCGCCAGGAGGCGTCGCTCGCCCGCGGGGTCGCCTCGCCACCGGTGTAGGCGATCCGGATCAGCTTCTGGTTGCTGTGCAGGCTGAAGAAGCCACCCGCGTAGTCCAGCATGTAGAGCGCGCCGTCCGGGCCGAACTTGGCGTCCATCCAGGACTGGAGCTGGTTGCCGCCGGAACCGCCGCGGATGATCTGGCGCAGGTCCTCGGCGAACGCGGGCGGGGCGTGCTCGTCGACCGTGGCCGGGTCGACGGTGACGGCCACCCGGTTGTTGGCGTTGGACTGGTCGCCGATGAACCACTTGTCGTCCCAGTACGCCGGCCAGGCCACCCCGCTTGCGGTGTCGACCTTCTCGCGCTGGTAGGTCGGGCCGTCCATGATCGCCTGCCCGCCGCCCTTGAGGTACGGCTGGGTGAAGGTCTCCTGCCCGAGCTGGTACGTGGGCAGCCCACTGCCGTCGGTCCGCTTCGGGTAGACCGGGCCACCGCCCTGCGGCGAGTACCAGATCATGTTGTCCCGGGCCGGCGGGAGGTTCACCAGACCGGTGTTGCGCGGCGAGGTGTTCTTCAGGTTGTCGCAGTCGTACCAGCCGGTCAGCACGGTCGCGTCGGTGCTGCTGCGGTCCCGGTACGGCTGCCGGTTGCCCATGCAGTACGGCCAGCCCTGGTTGCCGGCCGAGGTGATGATCGTGGCGGTCTCGTACTTGGCCGGGCCCAGCTCAGGGTCCGGGGCGCCGGCGTCCGGGCCGACCCAGGCCGCGGTCAGCCAGTGGTGGACCGAGTCCCAGGCGATCCGGGCGATGTTGCGCACGCCCATCACGTAGATCTCCGGGCGGGCCTTGCCGCCGCCCTCCTCCTTGCCGGTGAACAGGTTCCCGGCCGGGATGGTGTAGGTGCCGTCGGCCTCCGGGTGGATGCGCAGGATCTTCCCGTTGAGGTCGTTGGTGTTGCCGGCGGTACGCCGGGCGTCCTGGAACGAGGTGCCCTTGAACTCCTGCGTCCAGTTGTTGCCGGAGTAGCCGTTGGAGCCGCCGGAGGAGTTGCTGTCACCGGAGCCGATGTACAGGTTGCCGCTCTCGTCGAACGTCATCCCGCCGCCGGCGTGGCAGCAGCTGTGGATCTGGGTGTCCCAGTGCAGCAGGTCCTTGCGGGTGCCCTGGTCGATGGACTGCTTCGCGGCGTCGTAGGTGAACCGGGAGACGGTCCGCTGGCCGATCCGCCGGTCCCGGTCGATGGACTCGTGCGGCATCCAGTAGACGTAGACCCAGCCGTTCTCGGCGAACTTCGGGTCGAGGGTGATGCCGACCAGGCCCTCCTCGTTCTTCACCAGTTCGCTGCCACTGCCCCGGTTACCCATCACCGCGAGGGTGGTGAGCAGCTTGGGCTGCTTCGTCTTCGGGTCCCACCGGTGGATGGTGCCGCAGCCGAGGCCGACCTTGGGGTCGTCCCAGCTCACCACCGGGCCGCTCGGGCAGGCCGCCTTGCCGATGTAGAACACCCCGCCGTCGGGGGCGACGGTCAGGCCGTGCGGCTCACCGATCTGGTCGAGCTGGCCGGGCTGGTTGGCGGCGGTGAGCCGGTCGACGCGGTAGTTCGCGGCGATGGTGGCCTGGCAGTCACCGCGGACCAGGCCGGCCGACCACTTGATGGCGCCGGCCAGGTGCCCCTGGAACTGCTTGTCGCTGGTCCAACTCGCCTCGGTGCGTCCCATCCCGGTGTAGAAGGACCGGCCGCCGTCGTAGTCCTGGCACCAGGAGATCGGGTGGAAGGCGCCGTTGCCGCTCAGGCCGGCGTTGTAGGTGCCCTCCTCGACCTGCGCGACGGTGTGCACGCGGCCGGTCGGGCTCGGGTCCCAGTTGATCCACTGGTCGGCGCGGGTCCAGGTGAGCGGCAGGCCCTTGTTGGCCGGGTGCTGCCGGTCGGTGAGGTCGACCTTCGCCTGCTGCACGGTGGTTTCCGGCGGCGGTCCCGCGTCCGGGCCGATCAGCCACAGCTCGGCGAGCTGGATCAGCGGCTCCCCGCTGTTCGCCGTGACGTTGAGCCGGTAGTGCTGGTAGGCGGTGGTGTTGGTGAAGCTGAACTGCCTGGTCTGGAACCGCTGCGGGAAGGTCTCGTTGCTGCGGGTGTCCAGGTCGGTCCAGGTGGTGCCGTCCTGAGAGCCCTGCAGGGTCCAGTTCTTGGGGTCCCGGCCGGGGAAGTCGTTGGCCGAGGTGAGCGCGTAGCGGCTGACCACCACCGGCTTGGCCAGCTTCGCCGCCAGCCAGCCGGTCGGCGAGAACGTCAGCCACTTGGTGCCGGTCGAGCCGTCGATCGCCTTCGCGGCGGTCTCGTTCGGCGGGTTCTCCGCGCTCGCGGTGGCCGAGACCGGCTTCTCGGCGTTCGGCAGGCCGGCGGCCGGCCGGGTGCCGATCAGGCCGGTGAACCAGGACGAGTCCGGCTGGGCCCGGGCGGCGTCGTGCACGCCGACGAAGCCGCCCCCGTTCTTCACGTACGCCTGGAAGGCCGCCTCCTGCGCGTCGCTGAGGGTGACGCCGTTGGCGGAGAGGAACACCACCGCCCGGTAGCGGGCCAGGTTCCCGAAGCTGAACACCGCCGGGTCGGCGGAGTCGTCCACGGTGAAGCCCTGCTGCTCGCCCAGCTCGCGGATGGTGGCGGTGGCCTTGGTGACCGGGTCGTCCTGCTTGTCCACGGGGCCGTGGAAGACCAGCACCTTGACCGCCGGCGCGGCCTCGGCGGCCGCCGCGGGGGTCGGGGTGAGGGTCTGGCCCGGCAGGGCGAGCACGCCGAGCGCCAGGGCGGCGCTCGACGCCAGGGCGCCGAGCCGGCGACGGGCGCCGGGGCGACGCGGGGCGGTCGGTGAGGGCGGTGTGGTGGTGGCTCCCGTCGGGCCGGCGTCGAGGCCGACCCATCGGGAGAACCGGAAATGGCGTCTGTCGGCCATCTCGAATCCTCCTGTTGTGAGGTTTCCGGGTTCGTCGATTCCGCCGGTGACGTGAGGCGGTCACCGGAGGAAGGGCGTACGCGTCCACCGGCGCCACCCGTGGCGGGTGGCCGGTGCGGCGGTTTCGGAGGTGGAGGTCGTCCGGTGGCTGCCGGTCCTCGGCGCTGAGGGCCGGCAGCCGCGGACCCGTCAGTCGTGCTGGTGCGCGCCGCTGTCGGCGGCGGTCGCCGAGGTGGCCCCGGCGACGCCGTGCTCGTGGTCCATGCCGGGCGGCATGTTCCCGTTCTCGTCCAGGACGTGCAGCATGGTGGACATCCCGGCGTCGGAGTGGAACTGCATGTGGCAGTGCAGCATCCAGTGGCCCGGTCCGACCGAGTCGCCGGCCACCACCTGGGCGCCGAACGAGTCACCCGGGCCGAGCGTCTTGTTGTCGATCACCGGCACCGAGTCGGCGAACGGCTGGCCGTTGGGCACCGTCCCGGTCCGGGTGTCCGCCCAGGAGTGCCCGTGCAGGTGGAAGGTGTGCATGTCGTTGCCGATGCCGACCACCACGAACTCCACCCGCTCCCCCTTGCGGGCGACCAGGCAGGTCGGCCCGGGCTGCGGGTTGACCTCGGTGCAGGTGTCGATGGCCTCGCCCCGGCGCAGGTTGATGCTCTGCCGGTCACCGAAGGCCACCGTGTAGGTCCGGTCCGGCTTCGGGTCGCCGGGCCGGCGGACCACCAGGCCGCCGAAGAGGCCGGCGGAGAGCCCCTGGGTGCCGTGCGGCCCGCCCACCACGTGGTCGTGGTACCACCAGTAGCCGGCGGTGCCCGGCGCCCCGGTCCTGTTGTTGCGCGGCTGGGCGTACCAGGTGTAGGTGCGCGAGCCGCCCGACGGGACGTACGAGCCGCTCTGCACCGTGCCGTCGGAGTCCTGGGTGTACTTGACCCCGTGCACGTGCAGCGAGACGCCCAGCGGGTGGTCCGGGTTGGTCCGCAGCGCCGCCAGGGTGGCCTCGGGCACCTGGTTGTGCAGGGTGATGGCGAGGCACTCGCCCTCCATCATCTCCATGAGCGGGCCCGGGTAGGAGGCCGTCTGCGGGGTGAGGCCGTAGCCGAGCCGGATCTGGGTGCCGTCCTTGGGCAGCTCCACGGCGTAGAGCTGGATGGTCCGGTCGGGCTTGACGCAGCCGTCCGGCCGCTCGGCGAACATCCCGGTGCGGGCGGCGGCCAGCCCGCCGGCGCCGACCAGGGTGAGCAGCACCACCGCCGCGACGACCAGCATCCGCCGGCCACCGGTCCGGGGACGCGCGGTCCGGGGCTGCCGGGGCCCGGACTCCTCCTCGGCCAGCCGCCAGGCGCTCATCGGGCACCCCGCAGGTCGACCATGCGCTGGTAGCTGCGCTCGGCGGCGCCCAGCGACCCCGGCGGGTCCGGCTGCGTGCCCGGCGCGGAGTCCTGCTCCCAGAGGAACTCGAAGCGGCCCCGGCCGGTCAGCTCGCCGAAGAACTCGGCGAACGGGATGACGCCCGCGCCGAACTCCACATCGGCGTAGGAGTTGCCCTGCTGGGGGTCGGGCAGCGGGACGCCGTCCTTGACGTGGAACAGCGGGTAGCGCTCCGGGTGGGCGTTGACGTAGTCGACCGGGCGGAAGCCCGGGTACTTCCGCGCCCCGCCGTACGCCCAGAGGATGTCCATCTCGAGGTAGACGTACCGGGGGTCGGTGAGCTCCAGGAAAAGGTCGTAGAGCCGCACGTCGGGGCGGTCGACCGCGAAGCTGAACTCGATGGTGTGGTTGTGCTGGTAGAGCTTGAGGCCGCGGGCGGCGGCGGCCGCGCCCCACGTGTTGAACTCGGCGGCGGCCCGCTGGTAGCCGGCGATGGTCCGGTCGCCGGTGGGGGCCTCGGCGGTGCCGATCGCCGGCATGCCGAGGATCTCCGCCACCTCCAGCTCCCACTCCAGGTTGGTGCGGAAGTCGTTCAGCCCGCGGTGGCTGCCGGCCGCCGTCAGCCCGTTGTCGTCGAGCAGCCGGCGGATCTGTTGCGGGGTGATGGCGCCGACCGACCCCTGGGTGTAGCCGGCGAACTCCACCTCCCGGTAGCCGATCCGGGACAGCTCCTCGAAGACGGCGGCGAAGCCGACCTGGGCGATCTTGTCCCGGACGCTGTAGAGCTGGATGCCCAGGTGTCCCTGGGGGATGAGCCGGCCGGCGGCGTCCTCGGCGGCCCCGGCCGGCAGCGCGCCGGCCAGGCTCGCCGCGCTGACCGCGACCGTGGAGCCGACCAGACCCCGGAGCAGGGTACGGCGGTCGATGCTTCTCCTTGCCATGGTGGTGTCCCTTTCGCTCGCTCAGCAGCAGGTGTTCGCGGCGCCGCCCGGACAGCAGGCGGTCAGCGGGGCGATCCGCACGTTCCGGAAGCTGACGATGTCGCCGGTCCCGTGGTTCTGGAGGCCGAGGTAGCCGGTGGCGTGCTGCCGCCCGGCGCCGCCCGGGTCGTCCGCCCGGGGCGGGTCGAAGACGGCGTCGGCGACGTTGGCGTACTCGTTGATCAGCTCGCCGTTGCGGAACACCGAGTAGTGCTGGCCGACTACGCGGATCTCGTAGTCGTTCCAGGTGCCCTTCGGGGTGACCCCGGCGCCGGCCAGGTCGACCCGGTCGAAGCCGTACACCGAGCCGCTCTTGTACCGGTCACCGTCGGGCCGGTCGAAGATCTGGAGCTCGTGGCCGTACTTGATGGCCACCCACTCGGGCCGGGACTCGGCCGGATGGTTCCGGACATCCGGGAAGCGGACGAAGACGCCGCTGTTGGCCCGGCCCTCCCCCGGCGCGTCGTCGCGCCACTGGAGCTTCAGCGAGAAGTCGCCGTACGCGCTGACCGGGTACCAGAGCATGCCCAGCCCGGGCACCGGCCGGCTGGTGATCGAGCCGTCGGCGTTGCGGGCGAACCCGCCGGCGCCGACCTGCTGCCAGCGGCCGAAGGACGCGGCGGAGGAGTCGAGGATCGGCTGGTAGCCGTCCTTGCCCGCCGGCTTGCCGACGCCGGAGCGGGCGGCCGCGCTGACCAGGCGGCCGTGCTCGGTGTGGGAGATGACGCCCAGGTGGTGCAGGTGCTCGGCGACCGCCGTGACGTAGGAGACGAACTCGCCGTGGTTCGGCCAGCTCCGCTCGTCGTCGATGACGGCGTTGATGGTGCAGTCGCCCTGGACCACCCGGTTGGGCACGCCGCTGTCGACGGTGCCGAGCCAGACGGTGGGCCGGGTGTCCTTGACGCACTCGGGCTGCGGCCCGCTGGCGACCACCGTGAAGCTGACCGAGGCGGTGCCGGAGGTGTTGCCGGCCTTGTCGGTGGCGCGGTAGCTCAGCGTGTGCTGCCCGGCCCGGTCGACGGTGACCGGCGCGGCGTAGCGGGCGTACGGCTGGCCGTCGAGGGAGTACTCGACCCGGTCCACCCCGGAGCCGCTGTCGGCGGCGGTCAGGGTGACCGTGGCGCTGCCCAAGTACGCTCCCGCGTCGTCCAGCTGCCCGGTGACGGCGGCCGTGACGGTGGGCGGGGTGGTGTCGGGCGCGGGCGGATCGACCACCGTGAACGACACCGACTGCGGCGACGAGGTGTTGCCGGCCTTGTCGGTGGCCCGGTAGCTGACCGTGTGCGGCCCGACCTGGTTGACGGTGACCGGCGCGGAGTACGCCGCGTAGGGCTGGCCGTCGAGGGAGTACTCGACCCGGTCGACGCCGGATCCGCTGTCGGTCGCGGTGAGGGTGACCGTGCCGGCGCCGAGGTAGGCGCCGTTGGCGTCCTTCTGGCCGGTCACCGCGGCGGTGACGGTGGGCGGGGTGGTGTCGGTCGGGGTCGGCGCGACCACGCTGAACGACACCTGCTGCGCCGGCGAGGTGTTGCCGGCCTTGTCGGTGGCCCGGTAGCTCACCGTGTGCTGCCCCGGCTCGTTCACCGTCACGGGTGCCGCGTAGGTGCCGTAGGCGCCGCCGTCCAGTGCGTACTCGACCTTCGCCACGCCGGACTCGGCGTCGGTGGCCGAGACGGTGACCGTGGCGCTGCCCAGGTACGCCCCGTTGGTGTCCCGCTGCCCGGTCACCGCGGCGGTCACGGTCGGCGCCGTGGTGTCGGCCGGGGTCGGCTCGACCACGCTGAACGACACCTGCTGCGCCGACGAGGTGTTGCCCGCCTTGTCGGTGGCCCGGTAGCTCACCGTGTGCTGCCCCGGCTGGTTCACCGCCACCGGGGAGGTGTAGCCGGCGTAGGGCTGCCCGTCGAGGGAGTACTCCACCCGGTCCACGCCGGAGCCGGCGTCGGTGGCGGTCAGGGTGACCGTCGCGCCGCCCACGTACGCCCCGTTCGGGTCCTTCTCCCCGGTCAGTGCGGCGGTCACGGTCGGCGGCGTGGTGTCGGCCGGGGCCGGCTCGACCACGGTGAACGACACCTGCTGCGCCGGCGAGGTGTTGCCGGCCTTGTCGGTGGCCCGGTAGCTCACCGTGTGCTGCCCCGGCTGGTTCACCGTCACGGGCGCCCCGTAGGCCGCGTAGGCGCCGCCGTCCAGGGCGTACTCGACCTTCGCCACGCCCGACTCGGTGTCGGCGGCTGTCAGGGTCACCGTCGCGCTGCCCACGTACGCCCCGTTGGTGTCCCGCTGGCCGGTCACCGCGGCGGTCACGGTCGGCGCCGTGGTGTCCGTCGGCGGCGGCTCCACCACGGTGAACGACACCTGCTGCGGCGACGAGGTGTTGCCGGCCTTGTCGGTGGCCCGGTAGCTCAGGGTGTGCTGCCCCGGCTGGTTCACCGTCACCGGCGCCGCGTAGGTGCCGTACGCGCCGCCGTCCAGGGCGTACTCGACCCGGTCGACGCCGGAGCCGCTGTCGGCGGCGGTCAAGGTCACCGTCGCGCTGCCCACGTACGCCCCGTTGGCGTCCTTCTCCCCGGTCACCGCCGCGGTGACCGTCGGGGCCGTGGTGTCCGAGCCGCCGCCGTCGACGACCAGCAGGCCGGTCATTCCGCCGTGGCCCGGGATGGAGCAGAAGTAACGGTAGGTGCCCGGGGAGAGCACCACGTCGACCGTCCAACGCCCCCCGTTGGCGTCCGTCGGATCGGCCAGGATGTTCACGTCGACGTCGCTGTTGTACGCGGGGTCGGACGTCTCGAAGGTCAGGGTGTGCTGCATGCCGGTGGTGTTTCCGGTGGCCGCGCTGTTCTCGAAGACGAGGGTGGCCGGCCCGGCGACCGCCGTGGTGGGGGCCGAACGGTAGGCGAGGAAGTTGTCCCCTGCCGTCCAGGTCAGCACCTGGGCCTGCAACGGGGCCGCGGCGGCCGCCGGGGCGGAGGGTTCCGGGTCGGTCGGCCGCGCGCTGGCCGGGGACGAGGAGAGCCCGGTGGTCAGCAGCAGCGCCAGTGCGGCGAGGGCGGCCACCGGTCTCCGGAGCCGGCCGGCGGAGCGCCGGTTCCGCGGTGGATGTGCGTTCATGGGTTCCTCTTTCACGGTCCGGGAGCAGCGTGCGTCGGTGGGTCGATCGGCGGAGCTGAGGTGCCGGCGTTGTCCGTGCGACCCCTCCCCTGGCCGCACGGGATCCCCGGCCGTGGCCCCGGGCCACGGTCGTCCAATGTGGATGGTGGAGCGCCACCGAGCCGACGACGGTCGTCGGGCACGGCGGTACTGCGGAGCTGATGGGTTGGTCGGTACGGGCATCGGTCGGCCGGTGAGGCTCGGCCGCCGTGGTGGCGTCGACCCGGGGTGGCCAGGGGGCTGGCCGGTCGTGGGTCCGCGGACGTGTTGCGCCGCCCGGAGGGCCCACCGTCGAGAGCTACCGTGCCGGTAGTTCATCTCGACGAAACATATTGATAGTCAGCGACCCTACTGACTTCCTCTCAGCGTGTCCATAGCTTTCGTCAGTCCGTCGACTACTTTTCTACGGAGTAGACGAAAGTGGTCGGCGAATTCCTACCGGCGCCCAGGAGCCGCTTGGGAGCACCATGTCGATCGCCCGGTGGCGGGGGCCGAACGGATGATCATCGGACGGCTGATCGGCGCCGGCCGGCGGGCCGGGAAGGTGCCGGAAGGTCACCGTCTCGACGAGGGCCAATGCGCTCCATGAGCGCAGAGCGGCAATCGACGCAGATCAGACACGGGGTCGTCCACCGCGGACAACATTAGGCCTGATCAGGGGCTATTGAAGATCATGGCTTCCTGAATTTCGGGCGACGGCGAGGTGACCGCGCGGCGTCGGTTGCCCGGGTCACCCATTGATCCCGGCCGTGGGCCGTGTGATTGTGCCCCCAGCGAGTCGCCGACCCCGGCGGCTCGGGACGGTCGATCTGTCGAACCGGGGCCACGCCGGCAGCCTCGGAGATCGACCGTCACCCCGCCTCGCCTCACCGCGCCGCCCGTCCCCACCGGGCTCCGTGCGGCGCGCCTAGGAACAGGAGCGAACCCCGTTGAAGCTCTCACCTCGCCTCGTCGCGCTCTCCGGCGCGGCGGCGGCCGGCCTGATCGCCGCCGGCACGGCCGCGGCCGTGCAGGCCGCGCCGCCCGGCCCCGCCGCCCCCGACGTCGCCCAGGCCCGCGCGATCGCCGCCGACTCGGCCCGCGCGCTGGTCGCCGACCGGCCCGCCTACCTGCACGCCAGCGCCGACGACGCTTTCGTGCAGAAGCCGGTCATCTCCTCGGAGGGCATCCAGTACGTGCCCTACGAGCGCACCTACAAGGGCCTGCCCGTGGTCGGCGGTGACTTCGTGCTGGCCACCGACACGGCCGGCAACCTGAAGTACGCCTCCGTCGCGCAGCAGCAGGCCATCGGCAGCCTCGCCACCACGCCGAAGCTGACCTCGGCCGCCGCGGCGAAGACCGCGCGCGCCCAGCTCAAGACGGTCAGCACCGTCGAGGGCACCAACCTGGTCGTCTACACCCTCGGCGCCGAGCCGGCGCTGGCCTGGGAGACCACCGTGCGCGGCACCGACGCCGAGGGCCCGAGCCGGCTCACCGTCGACGTCGACGCCCGCACCGGCAAGGTGCTGCGGACGCAGGAGCATGTCGTGCACGGCACCGGCACCGGCGCCTGGAACGGCCCCAGCCCGCTGACCCTGAACACCACGCAGTCCGGCGGCACGTACTCCATGAAGGACCCGACCGTCACCAACCTGAGCTGCCAGGACGCCGCGACCAACACGACGTTCAGCGGCTCCGACGACGTCTGGGGCAACGGCACCGCCACCAACAAGGAGACCGGCTGCGTCGACGCGCTGTTCGCCGCGCAGACCGAGCACAAGATGCTCGCCCAGTGGCTGGGCCGCAACGGCGCCGACGGCAACGGCGGCTACTGGCCGATCCGGGTGGGCCTGAACGACCAGAACGCCTACTACGACGGCACCCAGGTCCAGATCGGCAAGAACACCTCGGGCCAGTGGATCGGCTCGCTCGACGTGGTGGCCCACGAGATCGGCCACGGCATCGACGACCACACTCCGGGCGGCATCTCCGGCGCCGGCACCCAGGAGTTCGTGGCCGACACCTTCGGCGCGGCCACCGAGTGGTTCGCCAACGAGCCGTCCAGCTACGACGCTCCCGACTTCCTGGTCGGCGAGAAGGTCAACCTGGTGGGCAGCGGCCCGATCCGCAACATGTACAACCCGTCGGCGCTGGGCGACCCGAACTGCTACTCGAGCAGCATCCCGAGCACCGAGGTGCACGCCGCGGCGGGCCCGGGCAACCACTGGTTCTACCTGCTGGCCAACGGCAGCAGCCCGACCAACGGCCAGCCCGCCAGCTCCACCTGCAACGGCAGCAGCGTGACCGGCCTGGGCATCCAGAAGGCCATGAAGATCATGTACAACGCGATGCTGCTGAAGACCTCGTCCTCCTCGTACCTGAAGTACCGCGTCTGGACGCTGCAGGCGGCGAAGAACCTCTACCCGACCAGCTGCACCGAGTTCAACGCGGTCAAGGCCGCCTGGAACGCGATCAGCGTGCCGGCGCAGACCGGTGAGGCGACCTGCACGGGCAGCACCCCGACGCCGACCGCCACGACCACCCCGCCGTCGGGCAGCTGCACCGGCCAGAAGCTGGCCAACCCCGGCTTCGAGTCCGGCAACGTGAACTGGACCGCCAGCTCGGGCGTTATCACGAACGACACCGCCCAGGCGGCCCACGGCGGCTCGTACAAGGCGTGGCTCGACGGCTACGGCACGACGCACACCGACACCCTCAGCCAGTCGGTGTCCATCCCGGCCGGCTGCCGGGCGACGTTGAGCTTCTGGCTGCACATTGACAGCGCGGAGTCGACCACGACCACCGCCTACGACAAGCTGACCGTGAAGGCGGGCAGCACCACCCTGGCCACCTACTCCAACCTCAACAAGGCCACCGGCTACGTGCAGCGGTCCTTCGACATCTCGTCGCTGGCCGGCACCACCGCCACCATCTCGTTCAGCGGCGTGGAGGACAGCTCCCTGCAGACCTCCTTCGTCGTCGACGACACCGCGGTCACGCTGAGCTGACCACACCGGAGCGGCCGGCCGTCGTCCTCCCGACGGCCGGCCGCTTCGTCGTCTCCGCCGTAGCTGGGAGCGGGTCCGGGAACTGCGGATCCGCGCGGCGTCAGGCCGGGCGGGAACCGGCGCCGTCGCGGCGGATCCGGGCCGCGACGCCCTCCATCGCCCGGCTGAACCGCTCCATGTCCCGGGCGGACTGCTCCGGCAGGCCGCCGAGCCGCGCGGCGAGGGCGTCCACGTCGGCCTGGGCCGAGGCGCTGACCCGGGCGTCCAGCTCGGTGAGGGCGGCGTTCACGGCCGCCACCACGTGCCCGCAGACGGTCTCCAGGGGCTCCCCGGCCAACCCCGGGTCGACGGTGACGGACTCCAGCCGGCCACCCTGGACGGCGACGGCACGGACCCGGCCGCCGGCCGCGGCGCCCTCGGCCCGGAGCAGCTCGGCCGGCGCGCCGTCGGTGTGCTCGGCGGCCCGGGACCGCATCGCGGACAGTGCCTGTTGCGTCCTGGTCAGCAGCTCGTCGAGGCTCGCGGCCGCGGAGAACGGGTCGTTGGTCATATCCGCGCTTTCTTCACGTCTTTCCGAGCACCGTGACGATAGCAACCGGCCCCGACGCAACCGAACGCCCGGCCGGGAACCCCGGCCGGGCGTTCGTGGTGCGGTGGGGTCTCAGCGCAGGCGCAGCCGCTGACCCGGGAAGATCAGGCCGGGGTCGCCGCCGACCACGCCCTTGTTGCGCTCGTAGAGAGCGTGCCAACCGCCGGCGACGTTCTTCGCGTCGGCGATCTCGGAGAGGGTGTCCCCGGGCTGGACCAGGTAGCTGCCGGCGCCGCCGGTGCTGGGCGCGCTGCGCCGCTCGCTGCGGGTGGCCGGCCGGTCGCCGCGCGACGACCGCTCCGTGGTGGCCTTCTTCGTGGACCTCGTCGAGCCCGAGTCCTTGCTGGCGTACTTCTTGGTGGAGCCGCCCTTCTTGCCGCAGACCGGCCAGGCGCCGATGCCCTGCCCGTCGAGGACCTTCTCGGCGATGGCGATCTGCTCGCTGCGGCTGGCCAGGTCGGCCCGGCTGGCGTACTTCTGGCCGCCGTAGCCGTTCCAGGTGCTGCGGGAGAACTGGAGCCCGCCGTAGTAGCCGTTGCCGGTGTTGATGTGCCAGTTGCCGCCGGACTCGCACTGTGCGACGGCGTCCCAGTTCACGGCGGCGGCGCTGGCCGGAGCGGCCGGGCCGAGCAGGGCGGCCGCGCCGGTGGCGGCGCCGACGACGAGTGCGCCGACGGCGGTGCGTCGCTGAGCGGTCCGTCGATGACGGGCGACGTATTCAGTTGCCATGTGGGTTTCCTCCACGCCGACGAGGTGAGCTGTCGGGTTCGGGCCGAGGAGCCCGGCCGCCGGAGGCGGCTTCACCCCGAGGTGTCGTGCACCGAGGAACGTGTGGGTCCCCCGCTCCCGCCCGAGGTCCAGGTACCGCCGGGCCGGCGGCGGGATTAGGCGTTACCGGCCCGTGGTGTCCGCGATCGCGAACGGATACGACGTTAGGAAGGGTTTCCGCCCATCGCCCACCTCTTGTGAAGTTCTTCACCCGGCCGAGCGAAGGTCCCTCCGTCCGAGTTGCGCACCGTCCGAAGGTGCCTTATGAGTCGCGGCTCAGTAGGTCAGGCCGTAGCCCTGCGGGAAGAGCGGGACCTGCCCGTCGCCGGCGTTGATGGGCTGCTGGCTGACCGAGTTCATCCAGGTCATGGGCAGTTTCCCGGTCGGCGCGTACCCCCCGAAGAGGACGTCGGCCACGCCGCCGCCCTCGGTGCCGGGGAGCCAGGCGGCCAGCAGCGCGTCCCATCGGGGCAGCTCGGCCGAGATGTCCATCGGCCGGCCGGAGACCAGCACCACGATCACCGGCACGCCCGCGTTCCGCAGGGTCGCGATGGTCCGCAGGTCGTCCCGGTCCAGGCTCATGCTGCCGGTGCGGTCGCCCTGGCCCTCGGCGTACGGTGTCTCGCCGACCACGGCGATCGCGGCCCGGTAGGTGCCGTCGATGCCGGTGCCGCGCTGGTTGTAGGTGACCGTCGTGGTCGGACCCACCGTGGCCCGGATGCCCTGCAGGATGGTGGTGCCGGGGGTGATCGCGCCCGACGAGCCCTGCCAGGAGATCGTCCAGCCGCCGCTGGCGTTGCCGATGTTGTCGGCGCTCTTGCCGGCCACGAAGATCTTGTTGTTGTCCCGGGCCAACGGCAGGACGCCGGCGTTGTTCTTCAGCAGCACCTGTGACTGGCGGACGGCCTGCCGGGCCAGGGCCCGGTGCGCGGCGTTGCCCACCGTCGGGGTCCAGCTCCGGTCGGTGTACGGCCGCTCGAAGAGGCCCAGCTCGAACTTCTTGGTGAGGATGCGCCGGTTGGCGTCGTCGATCCGGCTCATCGGCACGTGGTCGTTCTGCACCTCGGCGCGCAGCGTGCTGAGGAAGGTCTTCCAGGCCGTGGGGACCATCACCATGTCGATGCCGGCGTTGATCGCCGTGCTGACCTCGGCCGCGGTGAAGCCGGCGGCGCCGTCGATCTGGTCGATGCCGTTCCAGTCGGAGACGACGAACCCGGAGAAACCCAGCTCTCCCTTGAGGACCGTGGTGATCAGGTACTGGTGGCCGTGCAGCTTCATGCCGTTCCAGCTGCTGTAGGAGATCATCACCGAGCCGACCCCGCGCTGCACGGCCGCCTGGAACGGGGGCAGGTGAATGGCCCGCAGTTCGGCCTCGCTGAGCTGGGTGTTTCCCTGGTCGTCGCCGCCGGTGGTGCCGCCGTCGCCAATGTAGTGCTTGGCGGTGGCGAGCACCGAGGTGGTTCCGCCGAGGCTGCTGCCCTGCAGGCCGGTGATCAGAGTGGACAGGTTCGACGGCAGGTCCGGAGTCTCGCCGAACGATTCGTAGGTGCGGCCCCACCGGTCGTTGCGGGCGACGCAGAGGCAGGGCGCGAAGTTCCAGTCCACCCCGGTGCCGGTGATCTCCTCGGCGACGGCCTGGCCGATCTGCTGCACCAGCGCCGGGTCGCGGGTCGCGCCGAGGCCGATGTTGTGCGGGAAGATCGTCGCCCCGTACACGTTGTTGTGCCCGTGCACGGCGTCGACGCCGTAGATCATCGGGATGCCGAGCGGGGTGGCGAGAGCCGCGCGCTGGAAGCCGTCGTACATGTCGGCCCAGGACGCGGCGGTGTTGGGCGTGGGCGCGGAGCCGCCGCCGGAGAGGACCGAGCCGAGCCGGTACGTGGTGAGGTCGCTCGCGGTGACCGAGCCGCGCTCGGCCTGCGTCATCTGGCCGAGCTTCTCGTCCAGGGTCATCCGGGCGAGCAGGTCGGCGACGCGGGTGGCGACGGGCAGCGTCGGGTCCTGGTAGGGCAGGCCGGCCGCGGTGGCCGGCGCGGGCACGGCCAGGGCGGTGACGGCGACGAGCAGGAGGGCAAGACCGAGGGGACAGTGGCGGCGGTGGTGACGGATCACGGGTCGCTCCTTCCCGGAGGAACGCTGAGGCCGTTCACCGGCACCCTATGCCCGCGGGCATCGACTGTGAACAATCCTTGCCGGTTCCGGAACCGCCCGGCGGGCCGGCGCCGGGCCGGACTACCGTGGGCAGGGTTCGCGCAAGATCGGCAGGAGGCGGCGGGACGGCATGACCGACTACGGACACGAGCTGGCCTTCGGCGGCTTCGTCACACCCACCGCCGGCCGGTTCGAGCAGGTGGTGGCCCTGGCCAAGCTCTGCGATCAGGTCAACCTGGACCTGGTCACCTTTCAGGACCACCCCTACCAGCCGGGTTTCCTGGACACCTGGACGCTGATGTCCTACCTGGCCGCGGCGACCAGTCGCATCCGGTTGGCCGGCAATGTGCTGAACCTGCCCCTGCGCCAACCGGTGGTGCTGGCCCGGAGCGTCGCCAGCCTGGACCTGCTCAGCGGCGGCCGGGTGGAGCTGGGCCTCGGCGCCGGCGCGTTCTGGGAGGCGATCGAGGCGGTCGGCGGGCGACGGCTCAGCGCCGGGCAGGCGGTGGACGCCCTCGACGAGGCGATCCGAGTGATCCGCGAGGTGTGGGACACCGAGCGGCGCGGGATGGTCCGCGTCGAGGGCGAGCACTACCGGGTGGTCGGGGCGAAGCGCGGGCCGGCCCCGGCGCACCCGGTGGAGATCTGGGTCGGCGCGTACAAGCCCCGGATGCTGCGGCTGGTGGGGCGCGCGGCGGACGGCTGGCTGCCGTCGCTGGCGTACCTGCCGAACGGGCCGGTCGAGCTGCCGGCGATGAACGCGGTGATCGACGAGAGCGCCGAGGCGGCGGGGCGCGACCCCCGGTCGGTACGTCGGCTGCTGAACATCAACGGTCGGTTCGTCCGCTCCTCCAGCGGCTTCCTGGCCGGGCCCCCCGAGCAGTGGGTGGAGGAGCTGGCCGGGCTGGCCCTCGACCACGGCGTCTCCACGTTCGTCCTGGGCGCCGACGACCCGACCACGATCCAGCTCTTCGCCCAGGAGGTCGCGCCCGCGGTGCGGGAGCTGGTCGGCGCCGAACGCGCCGAGCCCGGCTCCCGGGCCGGTGCCGCCGAGGAGCAGCGCGAGGCGGTCGAGGCCGGCGGCGCCACCGCGCTCGCGGTCACCCCCACCCCCGACCCCGGGGTACGGCTGACCGACCACCGGCTCTGGGACGAGTCCACCCGCCCGGCCGCGCCGCCGGCACCGGACGGCCACGTCTACACCCCGCACGCCCAGGCCGTCGGCGCGCACCTCGTCGACGTGCACGACCATCTGCGACAGGAGCTGGCCCAGGTTCGTGACCTGCTCGAACAGGTCCGACGCGGGGTGGTCTCCGCCGGCGCCGCGCGGGCCGTGCTCAACCAGCTCACCATGCGGCAGAACAACTGGACGCTGGGAGCGTACTGCGCCGCGTACTGCACGGCGGTGACCCAGCACCACGGGCTGGAGGACAACTCGATCTTCCCGCACCTGCGGCGCGCGGACCCGGGGCTCGGCCCCGTGCTCGACCGGCTGGAAGCGGAGCACGTGGTGATCCACGACGTGGTCGAGGGCGTGGACCGGGCCCTGGTCGACCTGATCCGCAACCCGGGCGACTTCACCGAGGTGCAGAAGGCCGTGGACGTCCTCACCGACACCCTGCTGTCGCACCTGTCGTGGGAGGAGCGGGTGATCGTCGAGCCGCTGGCCCGGCACGGCTTCTACGCCGGCCAGGTCTGAGACGGGCTATTCCCGCTCGCCGGCGCACCCCCGCGTGAGATAGCTGACTTTTGTTTCCCTAAGTCAGAGGGGTAGCGTCATCCGCATGACGGACTTCCTCGCGCAACGCGACGCCTGGTCCACCGCGAACTGCTCGATCGCCCGGGCGCTCGACGTGGTGGGCAACCGGACCGCGCTGCTCCTGCTGCGCGAGGCGTCCTTCGGCACCCGCCGCTTCGACGACTTCGCCCGCCGGGCCGGCGTCAGCGAGCCGGTGGCCGCCGCCCGCCTCAAGCAGCTGGTCGCCGACGGGCTGCTGGAGCGGCGGCCCTACCGCGAGCCCGGTCAGCGCACCCGGGACGAGTACCTGCTCACCGCCAAGGGGCGGGACCTGCTGCCGGTGCTCGCCGCCCTGCGTCAGTGGGGCGACGCGTACGCCGTCGACGACACCGGCCCGTCGGTCACGGTGACCCACCGCGACTGCGGGGCGGCCGTGCAGGTGCGGCTGCGCTGCGACGTCGGGCACGACGTCCCGCCCGACGAGGTGGCCGTGCTGCCCGGCCCGGGCCTGCGGAAAGCGTGACCTCCCTTCCACACCCTCAGGAGCAAGACATGAAGATCGCTGGACGCACCGCCCTGGTCACCGGGGCCAACCGGGGCTTCGGCCGGCACCTGGCCGCCGAGCTGCTGGCCCGGGGCGCCACCGTCTACGCCGGCGCGCGCAACCCGGACACCGTCGACCTGCCGGGCGTCACCCCGGTGCGGCTGGACATCACCGACCCCGCGTCGGTGGCCGCCGCCGCCGAGCTGGCCGGCGACGTGACCCTGCTGGTCAACAACGCCGGCTCGGGCACCGGAGCGGACCTGCTCGACGCCGACCCGGCGCTGGTCCGGCTGGAGATGGAGACCCACTACTTCGGCACCCTGGAGATGGTCCGGGCGTTCGCCCCGCGGATCGCCGCCAACGGCGGCGGCACCGTGCTGAACGTCCTCTCCGTGCTCTCCTGGATCGCCTTCCCCGGCGTCGGCGCGTACAGCGCGGCCAAGTCGGCGGAGTGGGCGATGACCAACGCGCTGCGCGCGCAGCTCGCCGACCGGGGTGTGCGGGTCGCCGGGCTGCACGTGGGCTACATGGACACCGACATGACGGCCCGCCTGGACGTGCCCAAGTCCGACCCGGCGGAGATCGCCCGCATCGCGGTCGACGGCATCGAGGCCGACCGGTACGAGATCGTCGCCGACGAGACCTCCCGGCGGGTCCTCGCCGGCCTGTCCGGCGGCGTCCCCGCCCTCTACCCCGACCTGCCCTGAGCCGGGATGCGCGAAGCCGGCGCCGGACGAGTCGGCCCACCTGGACCGGCTGATCCGCGGCTGACCGCCGGGACGTGGAGGACATCCACGTCCCGGCGGGTCGCCCGGCCTACAGGCTCCGGGCGAGCCGGTCGGCGAGGATCCGGGTGAACCGGGCCGGATCGGCCAGCTCGCCACCCTCGGCCAGCAGCGCCATGCCGTGCAACAGCTCGGCGGTCTCGGTCAGCGCGCTGCTGTCGCCGCCCTGCTCGTGCGCCTTGCGCAGCCCGGTGACGAGGGGGTGGGTCGGGTTGAGCTCCAGGATCCGCTTGACCCGGGGCACCTCCTGCCCCATGGCCCGGTACATCTTCTCCAGCGTGGGCGTCATGTCGTGCGCGTCGCCCACCACGCAGGCCGGCGAGGTGGTGAGCCGGGTGGAGAGCCGGACCTCCTTGACGCTGTCGGCGAGCGCGCCGGTCATCCAGGTGAGCAGGTCGGCGTACTCCTGCCGCTCGGCCTCGGCCTGCTCCTTCTCCTCGTCGGTCTCCAGGTCGACCTGGCCCTTGGCGACCGAGCGCAGCGTCTTCCCGTCGTACGCGCCCACCCGCTCGACCCACACCTCGTCGACCGGGTCGGTGAGGATCAGCACCTCGTAGCCCTTGGCGCGGAACGCCTCCAGGTGCGGGGAGTTCTCGATGGTGGCCCGGTTCTCGCCGGTGGCGTAGTAGATCTCGGTCTGGCCGTCCTTCATCCGCTCGACGTAGTCGCGCAGCGTGGTCAGCTCGGCCGGGTCGTGAGTGCTGGCCGCCCGGACGAGATCCAGCAGGGCCTCGGTGTTGTCCGGGTCCTCCAGCAGGCCCTCCTTGACCACCGCGCCGAACTCCGACCAGAAGGTGCGGTACGACTCGGCGGAGAGCTCCTTGAGGGTGGCGAGGACCTTCTTCACCAGGCGGCGGCGCACGGCGCGGATCTGCCGGTCCTGCTGGAGGATCTCCCGGGAGATGTTCAGCGACAGGTCGTGCGCGTCCACCACGCCCTTGACGAAGCGCAGGTAGTTGGGCATCAGCGCGTCGCAGTCGTCCATGATGAACACGCGCTTGACGTAGAGCTGCACGCCGCGGCGGCCCTGCGGGGAGAACAGGTCGAGCGGGGCGTGCGAGGGCAGGAAGAGTAGCGCCTCGTACTCGAAGGTGCCCTCGCCGCGCATGTGGATGGTCTCGAGGGGGTCGGCCCAGTCGTGCGCGACGTGCCGGTAGAACTCCTTGTACTCGGCCTCGTCGACCTCGTCCTTCGCGCGCGCCCAGAGCGCCTTCATCGAGTTGAGCGTCTGCTCCTCGCGGGTGGTCGCGCCGTCCTCGCCCGGCTTCTCCACGGTCATCCGGATCGGCCAGGCGATGAAGTCGGAGTAGCGCTTGACGATCTCGCGGATGGTCCACTCGGCCGTGTAGTCGTGCAGGTTGTCCTCGGTGTCGACCGGCTTGAGGTGCAGGGTGACGGAGGTGCCCTGCGGCGCGGTGTCGACGGCCTCGACCGAGTAGGTGCCCTCGCCGGTGGACTCCCAGCGGGTGCCGCCGGCCTGCCCGACGCGGCGGGTCAGCAGGGTCACCCGGTCGGCGACCATGAAGGTCGCGTAGAACCCGACGCCGAACTGACCGATCAGCTCCTGCGAGGCGGCGGCGTCCTTCGACTCGCGCAGCTTGCGCAGGAGTTCGGCGGTGCCGGACTTGGCGATCGTGCCGATCAGCGCGACCACCTCGTCGCGGGACATGCCGATCCCGTTGTCCCGCACGGTCAGCGTGCGGGCGTCCTTGTCGACCTCGATTTCGATGTGCAGGTCGGCGGTGTCGACCTGGAGGTCCTTGTCGACCAGCGACTCCAGGCGCAGCTTGTCCAGCGCGTCGGAGGCGTTCGAGATCAGTTCGCGCAGGAAGACGTCCTTGTTCGAGTAGATCGAGTGCACCATCAGCTGGAGCAGCTGACGGGCCTCGGCCTGGAACTCCAACGTCTCTACCCGGTCGCTCACACCGACTCCCTTCCACCAGTTCGCGGGGTGTTCCGGCGGAAAGGATACGAGGCGTGACGGTGGCGGCACCGACCGGTCGGACCGATGGCGGCCACCTGGAAACGCGACTGGTCCAACCAGTTGACGAGTTGATGTGTGCGGGGCCACACTGCTGCCCATGGCCTTCGCCCCCGTCCCCCGCGCCTCGGTCTCCGACCACGTCTTCGGCCAGCTCCGCGACGCGATCGTCAGCGGTCGCTACCGGCCGGAGGAGACCCTGCCCGGCGAGCGGGAGCTGGCCGCCGCCTTCGCGGTGAACCGGCACGCCGTCCGGGAGGCGCTGCGCCGGCTCCAGCAACTCGGCCTGGTCCGGGTCAGCCAGGGCGGCGCGACCCGGGTGCTCGACTGGCGGGTGCACGCCGGGCTGGACCTGGCGCTGTCGCTGGCCCGCTCGGCTGACGTACTCCCGGTCGACACGCTGGTCCGCGACATGCTGGAGATGCGGGCCTGCGTCGGCATCGACGCGGCGCGGCTCTGCGCGGAGCGCGGCGACCCGGAGGTCACCGCCGAGCTGGTCCGGGCGGCCGACGAGTACGGCACGCTCGCCCCCGACCTGGACCTGATGAACGAGGCCAACATCGCGATCTGGTGGCTGATCGTCCGGGGCAGCGGCAACATCGCCTACCTGCTGGCGTTCAACAGCCTGGTGGCCGGCACCTTCGCGGTCGGCGACGTCCCCCCGGACGCCCGGGCCGCCGAGCTGCTCGACGTCGCCGGCCACCGCCGGCTCGCCGCCGCGATCGCGGCCGGCCAGGGTACGGCAGCCGCCCGCCACGCCCGGGCCCTGCTGACCGCCCCGGTCACCCCCACCACCCCCGCCGCCAGAAGGGAAGCCCGAGCGTGATCCCCGCCGTGCTCTACGCCGTCCCGGCGTTCCTCCTCCTGATCATCATCGAGGCGGTCTCCTACCGCTTCCTCCCCGACGACGACGAGCGCGGCTACGAGCTGCGCGACACCACCACCAGCCTCTCGATGGGGCTGGGCAGCCAGATCATCGGCTTTCCCTGGAAGCTGCTCACCGTCGGCATCTACGCCGCACTGTGGGTGGTCGCGCCGGTGCACCTCTCCCCCGGCCACTGGTGGACCTGGGTGATCGTCTTCTTCGCCGACGACCTCGCCTACTACTGGTTCCACCGGCTGCACCACGAGGTCCGCGTGCTCTGGGCCAGTCACGTGGTGCACCACTCCAGCGTCTACTACAACCTCTCCACTGCGCTGCGGCAGAGCTGGACGCCGATGACCTCGTTGCCGTTCTGGCTGCCCCTGGCGCTGCTCGGCATCCCGCCGTGGATGATCTTCCTGCAGCAGTCGATCAGCCTGCTCTACCAGTTCTTCCTGCACACCGAGCGGGTGGGCGTGCTGGCGCGGCCGATCGAGTTCGTCTTCAACACGCCCTCGCACCACCGGGTGCACCACGGGTCGAACGCCGAGTACCTGGACCGCAACTACGGCGGCATCCTCATCGTCTGGGACCGGCTTTTCGCCTCCTTCGAGCCCGAGCGGGCCCCGGCCCGGTACGGGCTGACCAAGAACATCCAGACCTACAACCCGCTGCGGGTGGCCACCCACGAGTTCGCCGCGATCTGGTCCGACGTCCGGCACGCCACCTCGTGGCGGCACCGGCTCGGCTACCTCTTCGGCCGGCCCGGTTGGCAGCCGGCCCGGTGAGACGCCCCTGGTTGGCCCTGTTCGGGGTCGTCGCCCTGGTCGAACTGGTCGGGGTGGCGCTCGACTCGACGCCGACGCAGTGGCTGGCCAAGCCGCTGCTGGCCCCGCTGCTGCTGGCGTACCTGTGTGACCGGAGGCGCCGGGTGGACGCGGCGGCGGTGGGCCTGGTCGCCGCCACCGCGGGCGACGTGGCGCTGCTCGTGCCGGGGCAGGCCCCGTTCCTGGCCGGCATGGGGTGCTTCCTGGTCACCCAGGTCGCCTTCCTCACCGCCTTCCTCCGCCACCGCCGGCCCCCGATGGCGGCGGCCGTCGGCTACCTGCTCGTCTGGGCCGGCGCGAACGCGCTGCTCTGGAACGCCCTCGGTGCGTTGCGGCTGCCGGTGCTCGGCTACAGCCTGGCGCTGTCCCTGATGGCCGCCACCGCGGCCGGGGTGTCCCGGCGCACGGCGGCCGGCGGGGCACTCTTCCTCGTCTCCGACCTGCTGATCGGCGTCGGGGCGGCGGGCAGTGACTTCCCCGGACGGGACCTCCTGGTGATGACCACCTACGCGGCGGCCCTCCTGCTGATCACCACCGGCTGGGCCGCCGCCACGGCGGCGCCGCCGGCCCGGCCCGCGTCGCCCGCCCAGGCCGCGCAACCCGTCTCCTGACCGACCGCGGACCGCTTGGGTGGCGGTGTCCGGTGTCCCCGGGCACCGCCACCTGCCGCGCCTCCCGTCGCTCACCCCCGTGATGGCGGCACCGGCTCAGCTCACCCGCACCGGGGTCGAGAGCAACTCGTTGTCGGCCGGGAGCGCGTCCCGGTTCTGCAGCACCGCGGCCACCGCCCGGAAGGTGATCTTCCCGGCGGCCCGGTCGTCCGCCGTGACCGTGTAGTCGAACGAGAAGGTGGTGCTCCTGCCCGCCGCCATCACCGGAACCGGCTGCGTATCGACCCCGACCTGCTCGTATCCGAACGGCCCACCCCGGTCGAGACGGACCTCGACGTTCTCGGCGTACCGGGTGTTCCGGACGGAGACGGTGACGGTGACGGTCTGCCCGACCCGGGCGGTCGACGGCACGCCGAGCCGGTCGATCGACACGTCGTGGGTACGCACCACGACCGGGTGCGAGGCCGACGCGCTCCGCCCGTCGACCGTCCGCGCCGTGAGCCGGACGCTGTAGTCGCCGTCGGCGGTGAACCGGTGGCGCGGGAACTGGGCGTCCGACGTGGTGCCGTCGCCGAACTCCCAGCGGTAGGAGGCGATCCCCAGGCCGGCCGGATCGTGGACCGAGGGCCAGAAGGAGACCATGTCGAAAACGCTGGGCTCGTACCCGGGGGGTGAGAAGTCCACCTCCGGTTCCGGCGCGACGTCGAGCCGGAAGGTGACCTGCTCGGCGAAGTCCGCCCCGGTCCGGAACAGGTAGGTCGTGCCGGCCCGGGCCTCGAAGGTCACCGGCGCGTAGCCGTACAGCGGCCGGCAGAACACCTCGGTGAGACTGTCCAGCGAGCTTCCCGTGTAGACCGCGATGCCCGGGTAGTCTGGGCCGGTGCCGGCCGTGACCATGCCGGTGCTGGTCGGCGTGTAGGAGTACCACACCGTGCGGGTGGAGCCGAAGCAGGACGTCGGCTCGCCGTCCTCCGCGGTCGCGGTGCTGAGGTCCTGGACGTTCGCGTACGGCAGCGCGTCGACCGGCAGCGCCGCGGCGAAGTCGTCGTTCACCACCGCCAGGCTGAACTCCGCACTCGCCGGAGCGGCGAAGGCCGGGACCAGCAGTGCGATCACCCCCGCGACGGCGATGCGTGCGACATGACGTTTGATCACTGAAACTCCCCGTGTCCCTACTGGACGTGACGTTCCGACCGTAGGGCGCGACTGCCTGTGCCGTGGTTAAGGCAACCTCCGGTTTCGGTTAAGACGGCGTCCGTTCCGGCCTCCTCGTTCGGGCCGTCAATAACCTATTGAGCCGATAGGTTTACTAGGTTAGCCTGACGTGACCTCGTCCCCCGTACCTCGGGAGCTCACATGGCCTCCGCACGTCCCCACACCCGGCCCAGCCGCCGGACCCTGCTGATCGGCGCCGGCGCCGGCGCGGCCACCCTCGCCGCACCCGGCCTCGTCGGCGTCGCATCCGCGCGCGGATCCCAGGTGGACACCGTGCTCGAGTGGTACGACGTCACCGCGGCGACGATCGGGGTGATCACCGGGCCGCTCCAGGTCAACAGCAGCCGCACCTGGGCGATCGGCTGGATCGCCGCGTGGCGGGCGGTCACCCGGGCACGCTGGGCCGGGGTGCGGGCCAGGCTGGAGGCGCTGCCGGAGCGCGGGCTCGCCGACCCGGAGGCGGCCTTCCAGGCGTACGG